>CBFCXB010000546.1:0-2051 GCA_965601905.1 uncultured bacterium
AAGGAGGGGGTGGAGCTCGCGCGCAAGGAGAAGCTGCCGGAGGTGATCATCGATGCGATCCGCGAGCACCACGGCACCACGGTCATGGCATACTTCTACCAGAAGGCGCTCGAGTACGATTCCCACGACAGCGTGAATATCGATGATTTCCGGTATCCCGGGCCGAGACCCCGCTCAAAGGAGACGGCACTCATCATGCTGGCGGATTCGGCCGAGGCAGCCGCACGTTCGCTGCGGGAGCCGACCGCACCGCGTATACGGACAGTCGTGAGTAGGATCGTTGAGACTCGTATGAACGACGGCGAGCTCGACCAAAGCGGTTTGACATTGAACGACATCGCCGTTATACGGGAGAAATTCATTCAGCTTCTTACCGGTTTATTCCACCCGCGGATTCAGTATCCCGGTCAGGATGAGGAACACGAAAGGGAACATCGCCGTGAAGATCTCGCCAAGCACGCGGCCAAGGGTGAGCGGAAAGGAAGAGTTTGAGCGGGCCGTGCCGCTGATGCGGCGCGCGGCCTCCGCCATTGCGCCCAAGCGGGCGCTCGTTGAGGTCAGCCTCGTCGGATCGAGAACAATGGCCGCGCTCAACCGTGTCTACCGTGATCGGAGGGGCGTCGCTCAGATTCTGACGTTTTCCTACCGGGACGATCCGAGTGCCGGGCTGGGGTCCGAGGGAGCAATCGGGGAGATCGTCTTCTGCTGGCCGGCGATCGAGGCCGGTGCGCGGGGATGTGGTGTGTCCCCCGCATCCTACCTGTTGCGGTTGCTCGTGCACGGTCTCCTGCATCTCAAGGGGTACCAACACGATGACGAAAAGAATGAGCGTGCCATGGAACGCGTCGAGAAAACATTCCTGCGGGGATATCTCGATGAGAGCGTTGTGGCCGAACTGTTCGCGTAGGAGGTGTAAATGGCCGTGCGACGGTAGGCGCGAGCGAGATTGGTGGAAGCTGGAGCGTCTCGCGCAGGGGGAGAGAGATCAGCGTGTATTGATGCTCGTGTGCGCCGTACGGTTGCTGGAATAATAAGCCATGGATCTTGAACCTGCACACATATTCAGATTGGTGTTTGTGCTTGCCGTTCAATGTTTCATTTCCGGGGGTTTGTCCGCGTTCGTCATCGTCTCACGGATGCACGAGGACAAGGTGTTTCCTTGTGATATGCGTGGGAGCTGGATTCCACGCTGGATACACCGCGGGCGCCTTCAGCTGATCCTGATCCTGATCGGGCTGGAGGTGCTCGTCGTTTCTCTGGCGGCGCTCCTCATGAACCGGATATTGGTGAACATCGGATTCCCGGGCACCTCATTCTGGATGTCACACGTTCTCCACGGTATCATCATCGCGGTTATCGTTCTGGCCGTCACGCTGCTCGGGCTTATCGTGTCGACCAGAAAACCGCGGCGTTTCGCCTTTGTCTTCTCGTATCCCGTGTTTCCGTTCTACCTCCTGTTCCGGCCGCTGGCAGTTCTTTTCGTAAAGTTCGCCTCTCTTGCATTTCCCTATTTCCTCAGGGAGATTGCCACGCCGTTCTTTCTCTTTCCCGAGGGCGGAAACGGGAGAGAAGGCTTTATCGAAGATAAGGGTGGCAGGCTCATGCACAGTATCTTCGAGTTCGGCGTGAAAAAGGTCAGGGAGGTCATGGTGCCGCGGATCGATGTCTTTGCGATCGATATGCACAGCTCGCTCGATGAATTGCGGGAGAAAATATCCCGCGCCGGCCACTCACGCGTGCCGGTGTACGACGGCAGCATCGACCGGATCGTCGGCATTCTCTACGTCAAGGATCTTGTTTGGACTTACCGGAATGACGGGCAGGATGTCGGCGTCGACCGGTTCGTGCGGGACGCGTACTTCGTACCGGAGGGTAAAAAGATAGACGAGCTGCTGCGCGAGTTCCAGCTCGAGAAAAAACACATGGCCGTAGTGGTTGACGAGTACGGGGGGACATCCGGTATCGTGACCCTCGAGGACATTCTCGAGGAGATCGTCGGCGAGATACGGGACGAGTACGATCAGGAGGCGCCCCTCATCCGGGAGCGGGGA
>CBFCXB010000547.1:0-2044 GCA_965601905.1 uncultured bacterium
TCCCGACGGACCGCCGGTCTGCACTGCCTTGAAGCGCTTCCCGTTCGGGATGCCGCCGCCGATATCGAAAATAATCTCGCCGAGGGTTATGCCCATCGGAACCTCGACGAGGCCCGTATTGCAGATCTTGCCGACGAGCGAGAACAGCTTCGTTCCCGCGCTCCCCCCCCAGGGATCCTCCGTCACATCGCCGGTCCCCATCGAGGCGAACCAGCTCGCCCCGTTCAGGATGATGCGCGGCACGTTGGCCCATGTCTCCACGTTGTTCAGGACGGTCGGCAGGTTCCAGAGCCCACTCTCGACCGTATGAACGTACTTGGCCCGCGGCTCGCCGACCCGCCCCTCGAGCGAGGCCATCAGCGCCGTCGATTCGCCGCAGACGAAAGCGCCGCCGCCGCGGACGATCGAAATGTCGAACGAAAATCCGCTGCCGAGGATAGTGCCGCCGAGAAACCCGCATGAGCGTGCATCGGCGATCGCCTTCGTCAGAGTCTCGACGGCGAGCGGGTACTCGTCCCGCACGTAGATGTACCCCTCGTTGGCGCCGACGGCGTATGCGCCGATGATCATTCCCTCGAGAACGCTGTGGGGATTACCCTCGCAGATACTCCGGTCCATGAAGGCGCCGGGATCCCCCTCGTCGGCGTTGCATATCACGTACGTGGTCTGTCGCCGCGCCTTGCGGGCTGATCGCCATTTGAGACCGGTGGGAAAACCACCGCCGCCGCGTCCCCTGAGTCCCGACCGTGTGACCTCGCGTATTACGCGCTGTGGTGTATATTGTTCGAGCACGCGCCGAAGCGCCTGATACCCGTCGAGTGCGATATAATCCCGGATGTCCTCGGGATCGATGCGTGTGTTATCGCCGAAGATGATCCGCTTCTGCTTCCGGTAAAACGGAACATCACCCTCGATCGCGATACGCTCCCCGGTATCGGTGTCCCGGTACAGCAACCGCTCCACGATGATCCCCTTCCGGAGCGTCTTCGTGACGATCTCCGGCACATCTTCCGGCTTGACTTGTGTGTAGAGTATCCGGTCGGGATGCACGACGACGAGCGCGCCCTTTTCGCAGAATCCGTGGCAACCGGTCGCCTTGACATCAACCGCACGCGACAGCCGCCGCCTGGCAACCTCCCGCACGAACGCCTCGTAGACACCGGTGGAACCGCAGGCCCGGCAGCCTGAATCGGTGCAAACGGCAACAATACATCTATCTACGGGACGAGGCCGCTGGATTTCTCTCTGATATCGATCGAGGCCCGCGAAGGAGCGTAACTTCTTTAGTTTCAGGGCGATAACCTCCCCGCACTCACGAGCATTGCCAGTAAAATGAAATTTATAAGATATCATGCAGATTGTCAAGCACTATCATACCGGGCAAATACATGAAACGCCCGCCGTGAGGGAAGAGTCGATATGCCGGATGCATCGAAATCCGGGGTTCAGTAACATTTTGAATCACAAGGGAATATGATTAGCGGGTTATGGTGAGCAGCACCTGGTTTTTCTCGACCGATGTGCCGGGCGAAACCTTGAGGGATTTGACGATACCCTCGTAGTTGGAAGTGAGACTATTCTGCATTTTCATCGCCTCGAGAATGACGAGAACATCCCCGACCTGCACCGCATCACCCTCGTTGACCTCGAACTGGACAATCATGCCGGGCATTGGAGCTATCACGGACAGCTCACCGTCCTCCACTAGGGGAACGGCTGAGCGCGGTGCTTCTTTCTTCTTTTCCGCTTTTACGCTTTCTCTCCGCCCGGCATCTACCTTCTCACGCTCGCGCCGCTTCTCTTTCTTCACGATCGGTTCCGTTTCGCTGACGGATCGCACACGCGGCCTTCCGTCAACCTCCTCGACCTCGACGTTGTAGAACTGGTCCGCGACGTATACATTGAACTTTCTGAGGGTCGGGCCCTTGGGAGGGAGCACTTCGTTCGCCTTCTCGATCGGCACTCCCTGACGCGCCCGCTCGATCAATTCTTCCTCTCGCCGAACATCCTCCATGGTGAGGGGCCGGACTTCGGGCGGGGGTTC
>CBFCXB010000548.1:0-2039 GCA_965601905.1 uncultured bacterium
CAACGGCATCTCTCTCAATGGAGCTGCATGATCATGGAAGCACAAATAAATCCGGGGACCTCTTCCACCTTAAACAAGGGAAGAAGTAGTCTTGACAATGGGGTCCACTTCACTGGAAGCGATTCAGGCAGGCAACAATGGAAAAATGTCAAGAGGCGTATTCTTTTACGAACTTGATCGGCGTATAGTTTTACGAGCTGGTAACAGTCAACAGGGATCGGTGGCGGCGGCATTTCTTGAAGCTCCTTCTGCTTTTTCCCCTAGACAGCGTTAACTATTTAATTAATAATATCACTACGCGGTTCCACGCTCAGTATTCGGCACGTGTAGGGGGACATTATTCATGGCGACAGTTCAATCAACCCAGCTCCCCCGCATCGGCATGTTCGCCACGGTGCGCAACCGGCGCGGTGTGGTGACTGCCGTGGAGCCGTACGACGGCGACACTGGTAGGCTTCATCTCGTCCATATCGAATACAAGGACGATCAGCTTCCGCACGACGAGAGGCTCGTGTGGGAGATCGAGGCGCGGGGCGAGCTTCTCGAGCCCACGGCGCTCCCCGACGCCGCAGCATCGAACCCGATGCCGCCCGACGACTTCAATGCCTTGCTCCGCGCGGCCCGCTGGACAGCGACATCCCCCTATCTCGATCCCGACGGCGCGGGGCCGGTGGACCGGCTGCCGATCTCGAGCCCCTTTCACGGCGCGGTCCAGATCGAGGATTACCAGCTCGTGCCGCTCCTCAAGGCCTTGCAAATGCCGCGCGTCAATCTGCTCATTGCCGATGACGTGGGGCTCGGGAAGACGATCGAGGCGGGGCTGATTCTCAGCGAGCTGCTGCTGCGCCGCCGTGTGCAGCGCGTACTGATACTCACCCCGGCTTCGCTCCGGTATCAATGGCGGGATGAGATGTGGGAGAAGTTCTCGCTCCGGTTCGATCTCGTCGACCGCGGCGAGACGGACAGGCTCCGCCGACGGCTCGGCATGGACGCCAATCCCTGGCGGTCGTTCAGCCGTATCATCGCTTCATATTACTATCTGCGCCAGGAGGACGTGCTGGAGCAGTTCCTCGCCTCCAGCCGGACGCCCGAAGGGTCGCCGCGTCTTCCATGGGATTTGCTCATCGTCGACGAGTGCCACAACCTGATGCCCTCGGCTTTCGGTGACGACAGCGATCTCTGCCGCATGATCCGCCTGCTCGCGCCGCAATTCGAGCACAAGCTGTTCCTCAGCGCCACTCCTCACAATGGCCATACGCGCTGCTTCACCGGGCTGCTGGAGATTCTGGACCCGGTGCGCTTCAGCCAGACCAGCGAACTAAAGCCCGCCGAGAAGGCCCGCATACAGCAGGTCGTCATGCGGCGCCTGAAGCGCGAGATAAACGCCCGGACCGATCCGCCCCGTTTCTGCGAGCGCCGGCCGCCGAAGGCGCTGATCCTTAGGCTATCGCCCGCCGAGGCCGCACTGAGCGCGGCATTCAGTGCATTCCGAAAAAAGGTAAGAGAGCTCATCGCCTCCGGCGATCGCCGTCGCCGCAGGGCGGGCGGATTTGCCGTCGAGATTCTCGGGAAGCGCCTTCTGAGCTGCCCCACCGCATTCGCCGAATCGTGGCGGCGAAGCATGGAGGGGCTGGCATCTGCCGAGGCGGCGAGTGACGAGGAAGTGGCCTCGGTCGAACGCAACGTCCGCCAGGAGACGGGCGACGACCGCGAGGCGCAGAAGCGCGTGGATACCGCTGCCGGCGTCGTGGGCGCATGGCTCAAGACAATGGCCGACGATCTCAAGAAAGAAATCGCCTCTATAGACGCAGCGGTCAATGAACTTGGCCTCGACATCAAGGGCAACGATCTTGTAAATCAGAATCCATAATCCGACGCCCGATTCGATACGCTCACTGCCCTCATAGATGAACTCCTTCGCTCCGACGGCAGATGGCGTGATGATGAGCGCCTCATCATATTCACCGAATATAAGACGACGCTCGACTACCTCGTTCGACGGCTGCGCGAACGGTACGAGGATGAGCGCATCCTGACCC
>CBFCXB010000549.1:0-2031 GCA_965601905.1 uncultured bacterium
GGACGGATCGAGCGGCTCATGAGATGCAGGCGGCACGGCATTGCCATCACATCTTCCTCCGCAGTACCAGTATCGTCAGGTCGTCGCTCGCTCCCTTCGGGTGGGAAAACGCTTCGACCTTCTCGACGATCGCCTCCTTGATCTCGTCGGCGCTCCGGCCGTGCAGCGAGGAGAGGAGGGAATGGAGCCGCTCCTCGCCGTAGAGCTCCCCGTCCATATTCTCCGCTTCGGTAACCCCGTCGGTCGTCACGACGAGCGTATCTCCCGGATGCATCTTCAACTTGCGGCGTTCGTAGGGGAATTCGGGTTGAACTCCGAGAATGAGACCGCTGTAGTCGAGCACTCCCACGGCACCCCCTTCCCGTATGATGACGGGAAAGAAGTGTCCCGCATTGGTGAACCGGAGCTCGTGCCGGCGCGTATCGAGACATCCGTAAAAGAGTGTCGCAAATTTGTCCGGCGCCGTAATATCGCACATCACGTTGTTGAGTCTCCCCACCACCGCAACGGGATCCTCCATCCGGTCCATCATCGAGCGGAAGCTCGCCTGGAGCGAAGCCATGAGAAGCGACGCGGGCACTCCCTTGCCCGAAACATCGGCGACGGTGAAAGCGAGCAGGCCGTCCTCCCGCGTGATGAAATCATAGTAATCACCGCCGACGTACTTGCTCGAGATGCTGAGCGCCGAGGCCTCGTACTCCTCGAGCCGCGGCGGTTCGGCCGGGAGGAGGTTGATCTGGATTGTCCGCGCGATGTTCAATTCCTCCTCGATCACCCTTTTCTCGACGACCTCCTGGAGGAGATCGATCCGTGACAGGGACGCGGCAACCTGTGAGGCGAGCATCGAGAGGAGCGCCTGTTCCTGTGTCGTGTAGTTGCGCCTCTCGCGGCGAGTGCCGAGAAGCAGCAGCGCCACGCACCGCTCGTCATGCATTACAGGCACCATCAGCTCGTAGCGGGCGAGCCGCCTGACGATACCGGGCAACGTTTCGACCGCCTCGTCGATCACCTTTCTGCCCGGCCGTAAGAACGCACGGGCTTTCACGTTCAGAAATCCCATCGCCTCGAGAAAATCAATCCGGACTATCGGCTCCCCGACCGACTCGAGGACCTCGATGACCTTCCCCGCGTAGATATCCTCCTCCCACTCCCTTACGATCTCGTCGCAGAGAAGGAGCTCCACCTCCTCCGCGGTGAACACCTCGGAGAGAGCACCCTTGATCCGGTCCTTCATGCTCTCCACCTCGACCATCGAGAGGAGCTCGCCGCTGAGGTCGTGGATCCGCACGCTCGGTTTCCCCTCGGCCCGCACGAGGACCCGTTCGGTCCATTCCTCCAGCCTGTTCAGCACCGGCTGGAATAGAATGATGAACACGATGATCAGCACCGTTTCGAGAATCTCGACGTTCGTGCCGGAGTACTGTGCGATGAATCCGGTGATCTGCTTGACGAAGAGGAGGTAGACCGAGGCGAATATCGCCACCGCCGCCCCGTAGAATATACCCTTCCGCGCGATCAAACGTATGTCGAGGAACTGGTACCGCACCACGACGAACGCGATCGAGCCGCCGCCGAGAATCAGCGAGGCATTGATGAATCCGATCGCGAGATCCTCACCCGTCCCAATGGTGTCCTCCCCGGCGAACATGGGAATGAATCGCGCCAGCGAGTAGGTCACGATGCAGAGTCCCAGTCCCACCAGGACAACCCGCATCTGCCGGCGTACGCGCGGTGAGAGATCGAGCCGCAGGGATCGCACGAGCAGTACCAGCGAGAAGACCGCGTACATGATGTTGACCAGCGAGAAAAGCTGGGCGTGGGCCTTGAAGAGAAGGTCCATCATCACGTTCAGTGATTTGACAAGCCCGCCGATCATGGCCGCCCCGCCCCCTTCGGTGATGGGAAGATCAAGCAGGAAGTTGAACATCCTGACGGCATTCACCCGTTCGAGGAGAAATATGATCATCACGAGGTGAAAGAGGTGCGGCAGGTAGAGGAGCCAGACAAATCTGCGCGCGTACTTCCATAGCT
>CBFCXB010000550.1:0-2024 GCA_965601905.1 uncultured bacterium
ACGCCGCTCGTCCGCAAGCCCGCCGCCGCATCGCCCTCGATATCGGCGAGCGTCGTCGTGAGGTGCACCGCGGCCACGGCGAACGGGTACGGAACGAGCACGAGCCAGCCGTCCGGCGGCGCTCCGATCGCGATCCAGCCGGCGATCGTGTTGAGAATGCCGTTGCCGGCCGCATTGGCGAGAACGTCCACGACGGCCCGCTTCTTCAGCCTGAACGGGTCGAGGGAGTAGGCGATCCCCAGAGCGAGACTCGCCGCGAGCACGATCGTGAAGCGCGCGGGCAGAAAAGCGGCGATGAGAAACGCGACGGCGACGAGCAGCGCCGCCTCGATCCACGCGGAGCGAACGGAGATTATGGAATCGGGAATCAGAAAGAGTTTCCGGTTGGCCCCATCGACGTCCCGATCGGCGATCTGGTTGACGATGTAGAGCGCCCCCAGGAGCGCGGTGAACGAGAATAAACCGAGGAGGAGATGCTTCGCATCGGCCGTCCGCCCGCCGCCGTGCATTCCGTGGTATGCGCCGAGAAGGTAGAACGTCCAGACGGGGATCAGGATCATCGGCCGCATGAGGAAGAGGTAATCCTGAAGGCGGGGGGGTGACCCGAACCAGGGGGGGCGGTCGTTCCCGTCGGGTTCGGAGCGGTCCGGTCCCTGCTCCGAATCTACTCCTCGATCCATGTCACCAGGTGCCGTTTCACCTTCTGCGTGGTCGTCTTCGGAAGTTCCTCGTCGCGTATCTGGAATTCTACAATGCGCTTGAATTCGGGGACGGGCGAGGAGATCCGTTTTATTTCCTCAGAGATGATATCCCTGATCCTCGACTCGGACGCGTCCCCTCGCATCTCGTTGGACATGCCGAGCGCATCGTAGTTCGGGACGACGATCGCACCGATACGGTCGTTCCCCCTCTTGTCCTTGAAGGGTACGACGATACTCTCGAGAATGTAGGGGCTCTGGTTGAGGAGGATCTCCAGCTCATCGGGGTAGATGTTCTTCCCGCCCGCCGTAACGATGACCGATTTCTTCCTGCCCCGGATGGTGAGGTAGTCCTCCCCGTCGATCGTGCCGATATCCCCCGTGTGGAGCCTTCCGTCGCGGAGCACCTGCTCCGTCGCTCCGGGATTCCGGTAGTATTCCCGCATGACGTTGGGACCTCGCACCACGATCTCCCCGATCCCCTCCTCGTTGGGATGGTCGATCGTGACCTCGACGCCGGGGAGCGCCGGGCCGACCGTGCCGCTTCGCATCTTGCCGAGCGGATTGACGGAGATCACGGGCGAGGCCTCGGTCATACCGTACCCCTCCAGCAGGGGAAGGCCGATCGCGCGGAATGTCTCCTCGGTATCGAGGCGGAGCGGAGCCGCGCCGCTGACACAGAGCCTGAGACTCCCTAGGCCCATCGCCGCGAGGCGCTTCCGCGCGGGACTCCCCGCCGGACGCTTTCCGAACAGCCGTCCGATCCCCGTTGTGACGCCGGTCACGATCTTGAAGAGGAATCGTTTCACCTTCGATACCTGTGCCACCCTCGCCCGCATGTAGTCGGTGAAGTGTTCGAACAGCAGCGGGACGCCGACCAGTATCGTCACCCTCTCTTTCTCGATATCCTCCCTGATGTCGCGGGGTTTCAGTGACCGGCCGAAAATGATCGTGCATCCGCTGAAGAGAGGGGCGAGCAGATTGCACGTCGTCGCGAAGGTGTGGTGGAGCGGGAGCAGGCACAGAAAAACATCCTCTTCGTTGAAGAGGAGCCGGAGACGTATCGCCTCTATGTTCGATACGATATTGCGGTGGAGGAGTACCGCGCCCTTCGGCTGCCCCGTCGTTCCCGACGTGTAGCAGATCGCGGCGACGTCGTCCGGTTCTATCCCGGCTGCGGTGCGCCGGAAATCATCGTTTCCCCCTCCGAGTGCCGCCTTCCCTGCCGCCATGAGCTCGCCGAGCGAGGTCCCCGGGCCCTCCTCCCGCGAATCCCCCTCGCCGATAACGATGAGGTGCACCTCCCCGAGGTGCATCCCCTCGATC
>CBFCXB010000551.1:0-2021 GCA_965601905.1 uncultured bacterium
GGCGATCTGTACCAGGGCCAGATACCCGGTCCGGCTCTGCTCGGTGATGTATTCAACTACTACATCCGGGCGCGCGACATCGCGGCGGTTCCCAACTACGCTCGGGATCCGCTCGCCGGGTATCACTCGTTCGAGATCGTCGACTACTACGCGTGGGATTTCGAGGCGAGTGACGGCGGCTTCGCTACGACCGGTCCCGACTGGGAGTGGGGAGAGCCGACCACCGGCCCCGATGACGCCTATTCAGGTGTCAACGTCTGGGCCACCGTTCTCGGCGGCAACTACTCGTACAGCTCGGATTCGCGGTTGGAAGCCCCGGCCGTCGTGGTACCGACCGGTGCCACGTACGCCGCGCTGAGCTTCTGGCAGTGGTTCTACATCGAGGGATACAGCCCGTACGACGGAGGGAACGTGAAGATCTCCACCGATGGCGGGGCCACGTGGACGATCCTCACTCCCGACATCGGGTACAACGGCATTGCCAAGAGCTACAACGCCGGTATTCCGGGCGAGCCGTGTTTCAGCGGCTACAACAACAATTACTGGCACAAGGTGACATTCGACCTGACGCCGTACAAGGGCATGCCGGTCATCATCAGATGGCACTTCGGCAGTGACGGCAGCGTCAACAAGGTCGGATGGTACATCGACGATGTGAGGATCGAGGGTATGGAAGACACCGAAGGCCCGGCGTTCGTCTCGACGGATGTGCCGACAAGCACATTCGATGAGACCGGACCGTACACCGTGACGACGACGGTGCTCGATGGACTGTCCGGCGTGGCCTCAGCCGATCTCTATTACAGTATCGACGACGGCGGAAGCTGGACATCGGTCGCGATGACTCCGACGGGCAATCCGGACGAGTACGCGGGCGACATACCGGGACAGGCGTCCGGGACGAGGATCAAGCTCTACGTCGAGGCGGCCGACAATGCGGCCAACGCCTCGACTGATCCCGCCGGTGCGCCGGGCGTCGCCTACGAGTTTGGCATCATGCCCTCAGGCGACTACCTCGTGCTTCTCGGCGGCGGCTCGCATACGACGCCCGAGATGTACCAGCTCGCCTTCTCGGCGATCGGCCGGACGGCGGATATCTGGGATTGGGACACTATCGGTCTCCCGACCCTCGAGATCCTCCAGGCCTACACCGGGATCGTCATCGATGAGAGCTGGTACTTCGACGCGGCTCAGATGACACTGCTCTCGAGCTTCCTCGATGCGGACATCGGCGCCCTGAACCAGATTTTCTTCCTCGGAAGGGATCTCTCGTACGGTTCGTCGGCGCGTCCGTTCATGGAGCAGTACACCGGCGCCGCGTACGTCAAGGACAGCCCGTCCTGGTACGAGCTGACGAGCACGCCGGGCGATCCGATCGGTAACGACGAGACGTTCGTGATCTCGGGGTACTATCCGGACGAGCTCAAGCTCTCCACGACCTGGACCGGTGCCTCGATCGTCTACAAGTACAGCGGCCTGGGCTCCTCGCTCGATATCTTCGGCACGGAGAGAGAGCTTCAGGAGTTCTACCAGAAGGAAGGAAAGGATTGGGATCCGCGGCTCGTGCCGATGGCCCCGTCCGGACCCGACTCCGCCGCCGCCGTACGCTTCGTCGGACCGCATCACGCGTCGGTCTACTTCGCCTTCCAGCTCAACTACATCCAGGAGGATGTGCGGAGGGCGGCGATACTGGATCGCGTGCTGAACTGGCTCGGTTCGGCCACCGGCGTCATCGAGGCGGATGTGGCCGGTCGCGGTGCGGTGACAACTCCGGAGATTCCGGACAGGCTCACCCTGTGGCAGAACTTCCCCAACCCGTTCAACCCGGTCACGTCGATCAAGTTCGGCGTTCCGGCGAACCACACGGGTACGGTGGAGCTGAGAATCTACAACGTCAAGGGCGAGTTGGTCAGGACCGTCTTCGAGGGCACAAAGGCCCCCGGCATTCATACCTTCACCTGGGATGGAACCAATGAAGGCAGCCGACGGGTCGCTTCCGGTATCTACTTCTGCCGCTTCAT
>CBFCXB010000552.1:0-2019 GCA_965601905.1 uncultured bacterium
ACGCTGCCCCGTTGTTGTTACCCCCTCCGCCGTGGAGCGTGTTGTAGTGGACGGGACGACCGGCGCCGGTGAGGATTTGGAGTGGGGGGGGCGGGGCGGGGGGCGCTGTCCACGCTTGCGTCTAATGCGTCGAGCGAAGCGGAGAGAGGGCGCCGCTTCGGGAGCGCGTTCCACCGCCTGCTGGAGCTCGTGGACCTGTCGGGGGAGGGGGATGTACCGGCACTGGCCGTGGCTCTCGCTTCGGAACACGGAATAGTCGGGGATGCCGCGGAACTCGAAACCATCGCAAGGCGGGCGATCGCCTCTGAGCCGCTGCGCAGCGCATCGTGCGCCGACCGCCTTGTCAGGGAGGTTCCCCTCACCCTGTCTCTCTCGGTTCCCGGGCCCGCGGACGAAGCCCCGTCGCACCATTTCCTCGAAGGGAGAGTTGACCTGCTGTTCGAGCATGACGGGGCATGGACGGCGCTCGATTACAAGACCGATACCGTTTCGGCGGGGGAGGTCGATGCGCGGTTCCACGCGTACCGTACGCAGGGGATACTCTACGCCGTGGCGCTTGAGCGACTCGGTATCGCGCTCGGGGGCGGTGTGCTCTTCTACTTCGTGCGGCCGGATCGGATTCGGTGTATCACGGTGGATGGGGACCTCTTGAGGGAAGGGGAAGAACTGATCGGGAGGGCGCTCACCGCGCTCTTGGCGTGATGTCGGGCGGGCAGCCCAGGGCATCGCGGATCGACCTATCGGTCAGCGTGATCCCGAGGCCGGGACCCTCCGGCAGTACGAGATTTCCACGGTCCGTATTGACGCCGGCGGCCGGATCGTTGGTGATGAGGATGTTGCCGTCCAGATCGGCGAAATCGACGAGGGGGGAGATCTGCGCCGCGGCGGTAATCCCGATGGAACTCTCGATCGTGCATCCGAGCATGACCTGCATCGAGCAGGCGCGCGCCGTGTGGATCATCCTGATCGCTTCCCGTATACCTCCGCACTTGGTGAGCTTGATGTTTACACCGTGAAACGCTCCGACGAGCCGGGGGATGTCCTCCGCCGTATGAACACTCTCGTCGGCGAATAGTGGAATAGAAACCCGTCCCGCGAGCCGGCGGCACTCGCCGAGGCGGTCTACCGGAAGCGGCTGCTCGATGAGTTCGACGTTCTGGCCCTCCAACCAGCGGATTTTCTCCAGCGCCTCCTCCTCGGTCCATCCTTCGTTTGCATCGATGCGCACCGGGCGATCCGTCAGCCCGCGTATCGTCTCCATGATTTCGTAATCGTTCTCGAGCCCCATCTTGATCTTGAGCACCGGATAGTCCGCGGCCTCCTCGACCTTCTCCCTGATGACCTCGGGGGAATCGATCCCGATGGTGTAGGAGGTGACCGGCGCCTCGCGGGGATCGAGACCGAGGATCTCGTAGAGCGGCGCCCCGAGGCGCTTGCCGAGAATGTCGTGCAGCGCCATGTCGAGAGAGGCGAGTGCCGCCCGCTCTGCGCCGAACCGTGTCGCGAGACCGGAGAGGATCCGCTCGATGCGCTCCGGTGAGCCGAGAGTGTCGCCGCCGAGCGAGGAGAGGACACGCCCGGCGGTTTCCACCGTCTGGCCGTACCGCTGGATCGGCGCCGCTTCCCCCAATCCCTCGCCTTCGGCGCTCGCAAGCCGCACGAGGAGCGATTCCCTGAAATCATCGGCACTCCGTGCGATACGAAATGTATGGCGAAGGTTGAGCCTGACGCGTGCCGTTGATATTGTCATACCGTTTCCCCGCGGCAGTGCCGCATCTGTTCCGGCGATTTATTGTTACATGCCGGCGACATGAGTCGAGATCGGCGCTCGAACTCCGCGGTGTTCGCAGCGGATGGGAATCTATTTACTCTCCGAGCTTTCAGCTTCGAGACGCTCGGCGATGCACCGGGCGACCTTTCTGCCCGAGAGGAGCATGCCGCCGAATATCGGTCCCATCCGGTACGAGCCGAAGACGGCATTGGCGCACATCCCCGCAACATAGACATTCGGGAAGATCT
>CBFCXB010000553.1:0-2018 GCA_965601905.1 uncultured bacterium
ATGATCGTGAACAGGCGTGAAATGAAGAAGGTTCTGGGTTTTCTTCTCGATACGTTACTGTGTGGTGTAGAGAAACGGGTGGAGGAGAGCAGCCAGAAGCATGACCACAAGACGATCTCACTCATCCGGTAGGGTCACGCCCTTTTCCAATATCGCATTTCTCGAACGACTTCGGCCCTCCCGCATGAAGCTCGGCCTCGAGAACATTACGAGGCTCCTGGAGCGGCTCGGCAAACCACACGAAGCGGTTCCCGCAGTGCTGGTCGGGGGCACGAACGGCAAGGGCTCGGTGGTCACCTACATCGCATCGATTCTGCGGGCGGCGGGCTTTTGCGTTGGCACGTTCTATTCACCACACATCTTCAGGATTCAGGAACGCATTCGCATCGACGGTGATGAGATACCGACACCCGTGTTCGACCGGATCCTCGGAAGGCTGCGAAAGGAGCACCGGGCGATACCGTTTACCTTCTTCGAGGGGGTGACGGCGGCCGCCGCCCTCTACTTCAGGGAGCGTGGCGTGGATACGGCCGTGTTCGAGGTGGGCCTCGGCGGACGGCTCGATGCGACGAGACTCGTTAATGCGGTGGTAACGGTCGTGACCGGTATTTCGAAGGACCATACGGCCCATCTCGGGTCCACGCACCGCCAGATTCTCGATGAAAAGCTCGGGATCGTCCGGAGCGGCGTCCCCCTCGTCGTGAATCTCGGTGACCGAAGGCTCGCCGCGCACGCGCGCGGCCGGTGCGCGTCGCTCGATGTCCCGTTTGTCGACGTGAACGATGAGGTCGAGTCCTCGATCGCGCGGATCGATTGGCGCCGCATGGCCCTTACCGTCGAAACTCCGGTGCGTGATTACGGCACGCTCGAGACCGGGATGATCGGTGCGGTTCAGGTACGCAATGTGGCGACCGCGGTGAGAGCCGCCGAGACCTTAGAGGATTTTTACCGGCACGCGCGCGTCCGGCGCGTTGTACAATCGGATGGAGTGCCGGTATATCCCTCGCCGCCCGGGAATCGTGGAGGCGCCGCATCCCGTCATGCCGGTACGCGTATAACCGCCGAAGCGATCCGCGTGGGAATAGGAAACACTTTTATGCCGTGCCGGTTTCAGGTCCTTGACGGCAGCCCGCGAATCGTGTTGGATGTCTCACACAACGAGGAGGGGTTGCTCGCCGTTGTCGATACGCTGCTGCGCCTCTCCCCGCGCGAGAGAAACGTGCTCGTCTTCGGCGTGATGGCGCACAAGGAGCTGAAGCGGTTTCCAAAACGGGCGGGGGTTGCGTTCAGGGAGATCGTCTGTACGTCGCTCGGGAAGGGGCGCAGCATGCCGGGAGTGCAACTCGGCGATATATTCCGGAGAGCTGCTTCGGCGCGTGGGGGCGCGGCAGTGACCGTGGCCCGCGGTATGGCCTCGGCGCTCGGTGTCGC
This sequence comes from uncultured bacterium, assembly GCA_965601905.1. GTDB lineage: Bacteria > Krumholzibacteriota > Krumholzibacteriia > Krumholzibacteriales > Krumholzibacteriaceae > DATKWS01. Next base: position 1,432 of record CBFCXB010000553.1, read on the forward strand.
GCGGCGGATAACCGGTCCCGGCGATGCGATAGTGATCTGCGGTTCCCACCTCGCCGTGGAGGAGGCGGTGGGATATCTGTGAGGGGGGCAGCGGCGGGCTGGGGCGATCGCCGGCTGCTCGCGGACTGCAGCGGCGCATCAGCGGCGCCGCTGCATCGATAGGACCCTGACGGGGAGTGATCATGGATAGCATATTCGGTGTTGATATCGGAGGCACGAATGTAAAGCTCGGCATCCTCTCGCGGGAGGGTGAGATTCTCGATGCCGGATCGGTTCCGACAATGGCCGCCGAAGGGCCCGGGCGCGTCGCGGGGCGTGTACGGGATTGGCTGCGGGAACGCGGTGGGGACGGGTACACCTGCATCGCCGCCGGCGTCGACTGTGCGGGACTCGTTGACGGGTCCAAAGGGTACCTCTACTCCTCCCCGAATCTTCCGGGATGGGAGAACATCGATCTCGCAGCGATTTTCTCGGAGCGTCTCTCGCTTCCCGTCATCGTGGATAATGACGTGAACTGCGCCGCCTACGGAGAGTACCGGCGGGGCGCCGGACGAGGCACGAGCTGCTTCGCCTGCGTAACGCTCGGG
>CBFCXB010000554.1:0-2010 GCA_965601905.1 uncultured bacterium
ACATTTCTCCCCTTTATTGTAGTATCGGCGATCTGGCTCCTCGTCCGCCTGCGCCGTTCAAGGAAACGACCGTCCGCGGCCGCCGCGCGGGGCGCGAGCCTCGCGCAAGGACGGGGAGCGGCCGCCGCGCGGGGCGGCCTCCTCGCCATCGGCTTTCTCGTCGTCGCCATACCGGTTGCGATACTCTGCCACACCGAAACGGGGCAGTTCTCATTCCTCCCGCAGTCCGGTCCGATCAACCTCTACCTCGGTAACAATCCCGACACCGACAAGACATTGATGATACGCCCCGGCGCGGAGTGGCGTGAGCTGACGCGGCTGCCGACGGTGCACGGCTCCTCGGGCGGTGCCGGGGACCGCGCGTTCTTCATGGACCGGTTCCGGCGCTATGTGAAATCCGAACCGGGAGGGTACATCGCCGGGCAACTCCACAAGGCAGTTCAGTTCCTAAGCCCCCGCGAGCTTCCGCGAAATGTCGATATCTACATATACCGGCGGTACTCGCACCTCCTCTCCGCTCTCGTCTGGAAGGCGCGAGGCTTCGGGTTTCCGTTCGGACTGCTGCTCCCATTTGCCCTTGTCGGCCTCTTCACATACCGGCGCCGCATTCCATTCCCGCTTTTCTGCTACGTCGTTATCTATCCCGCCGCCGTCATTCTCGTATTTGTCACGTCGCGCTACCGCACGCCCGTCGTTCCCGTGCTTGCCGTGCCGGCGGCCATGGGACTGAGGCACCTCGTCGACTCATTGCGCAAGGGGCGGTGGCGGCAGTCCGCCATCATTGCCGGCATCGTCGGGGCGATCGCATTCCTCACGAGCCTGCCCGGTCCCTTCGCCACGGAGCGTTACGACTACCGGGCCGAAATGCACTGCTCGGTGGGATTCGAGCTCAGCAAGCGCAACCGTCTCGACGAGGCCGTGCTGCACCTCAACGAGGCGCTACGGCTGCGGCCCGACTACGGCGATGCCCACAAGTTCCTCGGTCTCATCAGGAACCGGCAGCGTCGGCCGGCGGAGGCGGTGGAACACCTCGAACGCGCCCTCGCGCAGAAAACCGATTCATACCTGATCCGCTACTACCTCGGCGCCTCACTGGTGAATATCGGGCGGACCGAAGAGGCGATCGAGCATCTCGAGGAGGCCCTTGCGGGAGCCGAGGCGGCGCGTGAGCAAGAGGTCGCCGCGCGGATACGGGACCTGCTGCGGGCGAAGCGGGGAGAGAATGCAGCGGATGCGCCTTGATGCGACGACCCTCACTGATCGCACCCTGAAGCAGCGACGTCAAGGGAGCGGACGCTCCGTGAATCCGAATGGATCTCCTATCTTGCATAATGACAGAGTCTTTCGCGTCTCCGGAACGCCTGATATTATAGTACGGTAATACTACCCGAGACCATATCCGCCGGAGAACGAATTTTTACCCGGTGAAACAGGGCGTGGAGCATGAACAATGAGATCGTTGTCACCTGTACGCAGACGAATCCATTGAAAAAAAATGGGAAACGGCCTCGGAACAGCTATTCCCGGCACCTCCGTCAGCACCTCCGTCAGAAATATTTGACCTGGCACCCCGAAATCTGGTAAAATACAACCGCATTGCAGCATAGATCTATTGACATCGTATCATAAGAGCGTTTTTCTCAGAACGATTGGGGGGGCAGTCGAGAAGATAACAGCTACCACTTCTCCTATGTCACAATGAAGTCATTTTCGAGGGGATCAGTGCGAATCGCCATCCTCATGGCCGTCGCTATCGGCGTGCATGTTACATTCTGCCTGTCCCTGCATTACCAGTTTCTCAATCCCCTCTTCTACATCGCCACGCATGCGAAGGGTCAGGGAGGGTGTTTCTTCGGCATCTACCAGGCCGGCGTGAACCTGTCAAACGGGGAGAGCATCTACGGCTGTGAAACGTACCGGACGCCGCAAGAGCTCGCCGTTCCGTTCTATCATTTCTACCGCTACCTCCCCTTCACTTCCTATGTCTCATCCATCTTCGCGAAGGTACTG
>CBFCXB010000555.1:0-2009 GCA_965601905.1 uncultured bacterium
GCCGGCATACGTCACGCAATAGGTGCCGTCGTAAGAGCCGAACCCGGGAAAGCTCGCGTAGAGACACGTCCACACGGGACCGTACGTTATCACGGCATTCTTAATCGCAGTGGTGTCGTTCGGGATCTCGCGCCACTCGGTAACGGTCTTATCGAACGCGCACGACGGATTGATACATGTGGGCGTGGGACAATCGCCGGGATACGGGTTGCAGGATTCATCGACCGAACCCAGGATCGTCCAGTAATTAATGATGTATGCACCCCAGCCGCCGTTCGTGCAGTCCGTTCCGTGGAAGTTGCACGCGACGGCATTCAGCTCCGAGTAGTCCGGCGCATACGACTCGGCGATCAGGACCTTTGATTCGAGATCTCCGATCGAACCGAACGCCCAGCAGGTTCCGTACGGATTCTGATTCTTGACCGATGTCACTCCTCCCAGTGCGCGCCAGTCCCAGGTCGACGGCTGCAGCGCGCTCCGAAGGAACGGCGCCGGGCGCAGATGGCTGAGATCCATCGGCGGCGGCTGGACGCCGAAGTTTTCGTCCGGACGATCATACACCGGCTTAGGCGCCTTCATCAGTTCCTGCGCATCGACCGATCCAAACAGAACAATGACGGCGCAAAGAGCGGAGATGATATTCAGGAACAGCCGTTTCATCGACATTGATCCCTCCCCGGGAAACGAATTTCTCAGAGTGAATGCCAGCTTCAACGATTTTATATTACCAGATAATGTATTGCAGTTCAACGGCAAACAGCGTTCAGCCCAGCTTCGGCACGGTTCGGTCCGGTGCGGAACCGCTCCCATACAGGCAGTGACCCGCCGGTGCATGTGACGGAAATTGCATTAATGTAACTTATTGTTTTATAATAAATTGGCTTCGCTTGACATTTACATCGCGAGACCTTATGTTTCCTGGGTATGTTGAGGCCTTTTTCTAGAAAGGACGGAAAGGCATGGCAGGCAAATCATATAATCCCTTCGAAATGGCGCAGGCCCAGTTTGACAAGGTAGCCGATCTCCTCGACCTCGATCAGGCTACGCGGGAGTTGCTGCGCTACAATCTGAGGGAGTATCATGTGAGCATCCCCGTCCGGATGAATGACGGGGGCATTCAGGTATTCCGGGGATTCAGGGTCCAGCACAACGACGCGCGCGGTCCCGCAAAGGGTGGAATTCGATTCCATCCGATGGAGACGATCGATACGGTGCGGGCGCTCGCGATGTGGATGACCTGGAAAACCGCCGTCGTCGATATACCGCTCGGCGGCTCCAAGGGTGGTGTCGTCTGCGATCCTCACAATCTGAGTATGCACGAACAGGAACAGATCTGCCGCGGCTGGGTGCGGCAGCTCGCGAGGGATATGGGGCCGCTGAACGATGTTCCCGCCCCCGACGTGATGACAAACGCACAGCACATGCTCTGGATGCTCGACGAGTTCGAGACCGTCCACGGTCAGAAGCTTCCCGGATTCATCACCGGCAAGCCGGTCGGCATGGGAGGCTCTCTGGGACGCACCGAGGCCACCGGCTACGGCGTGATCTTTACGATACGCGAGGCGCTCAAGGCGCTCGACATCCCGCCCGGCGATACGACGGCGAGCGTGCAGGGATTCGGCAATGTGGCGCAGTACGCGATCGACCTCTACCAGCAGATATGGGGAACGGTGATCTGCGTATCGTGCTGGGACCAGAAGGACCAGACCTCGTACAGCTTCAGAAAGAAGGACGGCATCGACCTGCAGGCTCTGCGCGGCATCACCGACCGTTTCGGCGGCATCGACAAGAACAAGGCGAAGGAACTCGGCTACGAGGTTCTTCCCGGCGGGGCCTGGATCGAACAGGACGTCGACATCCTTATCCCCGCCGCTTTGGAGAACCAGATGACGAAAGAGAACGTTGGCAAGATCGGCGACCGGGTCAAGATTATCGCCGAGGGCGCGAACGGCCCGACCACGCCGGCTGCCGACGCGACGATTCAGGACCGCAAGATATTCATAATCCCC
>CBFCXB010000556.1:0-2002 GCA_965601905.1 uncultured bacterium
CGGAATTCGGCGAGCAACACGCGCTGCTGAAAGGAAGAGCATTGCGACATATCGACGATGTGGATATCGAAATCGACCGGCCGCCCGGAGAGAAAATCATGCACCCCCCGTGCCAGCCGGTCCATCGCCGGACACGATCGGCGTACGGCACGGGGAAACGCCCGTTCGGTGAGCACCCCGGCCTTCACACTCCCACGGGGAAGAAATATGCGCCTGACGAGGGTGAGACCGCCCCTCTCGCACCAGACAATACCGACCGATCCGAACGGCGACGGTTGCAGTATATACCGGAAATGATCCATATGCTCCGTCCCGCTCCGGGTCACGGGCGCCGGCGGCGTGGAGCGCCTCCCCTGCGGCGGCCAATCGCATTCCGGGGAATTCAATCCGCCGGGGGCGCCGGGCGCCTATCTGTCACTCCATCCCAACGTTTCGAGATATCGCCTCAGGTGACCGGCCGTCTTGAATTTGCGGGAAATCAGCGACCGCTTCAACCCGCAGCAGATACTTTTAATCGCCTGGGGATGCCTGCTGTAGAGGCGCCTACCCCCGATGGCGTCGTAGAAGAGCCGTATCAGGTCGTAGACATCCTCACGGATGTTCTCCGCCCGCGGAGTGCCCCAGTTGTACATGTCAACGAGCTTGACGTAGAACGACAGCCCCTGCCGGCGAATGATCACGTTGTCGTCGTGAAGGTCCCCGTGGTACTCTCGGGCCTGGTGAATCTTATCGACGCCGGCGGCGAGCACGTGGAGGAGGTGGAGTCCCTCGAAGGGAGTCAGGTGCTTCCCCGGCTGCCGCGCGAGAAACGAACCGAGCAACTCCCCCTCGACATACTCCGACACGAGAACGATTACCGGCACCTCCTCGAACATGATATGTTCCTGGGTGTGGTATTGGATCAGGATCGGGCAGTGGCGGAGCTTGTGGAGCTTCCGCGCATAGAACTTCGTCGCGCGGTTCCCGGCATTGCGGTGCGGGAAGAAGAACTTCGCGGCGCGCTCGACACCGATGCTCCGTTCGCGCACACGGTAGACCTCTCCCTCCCAACCACTCCCGAGAAAATCGATCACCTCGTACTTGTCGGCAATGATCATCCCGGGATCGAGATCGAAGTTGAACACCTTTCTCGGCCGCTTACCACTCATTCGATTTATCTTTCCACGCACTCCACCCGATTCTTGAGCGCCCTGTTCATGCGCCGGAATCCCTCCCTTGTGCGTGTATCGAGATCCCGCCAGAAGAGCGGAACGAGGAGCCCCCTGAACACCTCCCGCTGCACGAAACGAACACGTGCATCATCGAGCGGCTCGATCGTAAAACAGTGCTCACCGTCGAATAGTAACGGGAGCAGGAGGTGGCCGAGCCAGCGCACCTCACGCGACTGTTCAGTATACAACACGGTGGGCTTGAATGTCACGCTTTTCGATTCCCCGCCGGCGAACCGCACCGTGAGTCTCTCCCCCGCGGCGAGTTTTCCCTCGATACTGAATATGAAGGGATTCCATTCGGGATAGCGGGCGAAGTCCGTCAGAACGCCCCACACCGTTTCCGCCGCGGCTTGTATGATAGTCTCGGTATAGAGTTCTCTTCGGAAAAATCCGGTCCCTCGACGCCCGATCGTGCTCACTCCCCGGCCTCGAGCAGCCGCCGCCAACGTGCAATGTGACTCTTCTCGTCGGCGCGGTCCTTCTCGACGATGCGCCGCGTATCGTCATCCCACGGGATATCCTCGAGCAGCTCCCCGTAATGCTTCACCGCCTTCGCCTCCACCCATATCCCCATTCTCAGTATCCCCGTTTCCCCCCGCATGCGCGAGATAAGACCGAACGTCAGTCCGACGATCCAGTGCATCCACCTGATACGGCTCGGCTTCCACCCGTACTCGTACAGTTTGACCTGAAAATCCTGGAGGTGCGTCATCTCGTTGCACATCGCCGCGATGAGGTGCCGGTTCAACTCGCCCGGTTTCCCGGTGATCTGATACCGGTAGATATTCACC
>CBFCXB010000557.1:0-2001 GCA_965601905.1 uncultured bacterium
CGAGATTCCCGCGTGGCTCTTCGGCATCGGATTCGTACTGGTCTCGATATTCGGTATCGGCGCCCGAGTAGGGAACATCGGCCACGAGGCGCATCTCGGCGGCGCCATCGCGGGAGTAGTTCTCGCCCTGGTGCTGCGGCCGGAGCTTTTCACCGTGCATCCGTTCGTTGCCGTCGGTATCGTGGCGCCGATGGCCGTGTTTCTCTACATCATCGCAAGGAATCCCGCGATGCTGCGGCTCGGGGAGTGGATCGCGCAAAAACAGGCATCGATGCGCGGGCGGGCCGCGGACGCGCACCGGTCGGCCGCGGACGCGCACCGGTCGGCCGCGGATGTGCACCGGTCGGCCGCGGATGTGCACCGGCGGACTGAAGACGCACACAGGCGGCAAGCCGAATACACTCGGCGGCGGCGCCTTCAAGAGGAGATGGATCGCCTACTCGACAAGGTGAAGGAGGACGGTATCGAGGGGCTCTCATCGCGGGAGCGTGAGCGCCTCCGGGAGATAGCCGAGGAGAAGAGGCGTATGAAATGGTAACAGCGGCTGGCGGCGCCGCGTCGCTATAAATGAGTAGTATTACCTAAAGGCAAGTGCATATAATTTCAGTAAGTTACGTTATTTTTCATAAGATAAAAAACAAGCAATTAAAGTATTTTATTAAATAATCATCAAATTTTATTAAAAACATTGACATTCAAGCGGATTTGCGTGTAAAATCATAACAATTGTAAATTAGACGGTGTAATGAGCGGCTGACTCGTATACGGGGAAATTGCACTGTCTACACGGGAAGAACGGGGAACAATCAAACAAGGAGGTAACAGCATGACTCGTGTATCGAGGATTATAGTTATTTCTGTGATTCTCGGGCTGGTTGTATTCGGGTGCAGCCGCGTGGATGAGCCGTCGGGGCCGACCGCGCTCAATCCGAATGCAATGCTCATGGCGCCGGCGAACGGCACTGAGTCACTGGGAGACATCGACCTGACATTGCAGGCCGGAACGGGTATCGTCGCGAAGGGTGTTGGGCTCCGCGGCGGGCAGCCCGGAACCATAGACCTCAATGTTCCTGGCAATGTCATGCAGGCTATTCTGTACTGGGAAGGCCAGAACACAACATCGGGCGGCGACGACGGCATTATGGTGGACGGCAACCCGGTTATGGGCACCCTCATCGGAGGACCGACGCTCTTCTTCGGCGGAGCGTACAGTTCGACGTACCGCGCCGACATCACCGGCCTCGGCGTCGTCGTTTCCGGCATGAATTCCATCTCGATAGAGGGCATGGAATTCACCATGGCCAATAACGGTGCCGGCTTGCTCGTGATATACGACGACGGCTCCGATGCGGCCGAGATCATGATCAAGGACGGCAACGATTGCGCCTACTACGGCTTCAGCCCGACGCTCGATACGACCGTGCCGCAGACGTTCACCTTCGCCGCCGCCTCGACGGCGCGTATGGCGACGCTCGTCAATTTCGCGAGCAGCGTTGCGGCAAACCGTCCGAACGTCGTCGAGATAACGATCGACGCGGTGGTGACGAGGATCGTCGATCCGTTCGGCGACACCGACGGTCCCGAGTGGGATACGGCGGTCGACGTGATCGAGATCCCTGCCGGTGCGACATCGCTCACGATCCAGGCGCTCTCGGAGGCCGATCCCTCGAGTGAGCTCACCGGCGATGCCGCTTCTCTCACCTGGTGCGCGTCGGCGCTTTCCGTGCCGCCGGAAGAGCTGGCGCACGCCGCGATCGGCGACTTCGTATGGGAAGACATGAACAACAACGGCATCCAGGATATGGGAGAACCCGGCATCGAGGGCGTTTGGGTGTACCTGCATCCGTGCGGGGAATCCATGCCGATCGACTCGATGCAGACCGATGCCGGCGGGAATTACATGTTCGACGGTCTCATGCCGGGCAGCTACATGATCAGGTTCATCCTGCCGATGGACTATGAGTTCAGCCCGCAGGATCAGGGAGCGGACGATACGATGGA
>CBFCXB010000558.1:0-2000 GCA_965601905.1 uncultured bacterium
CATACTGTTCGGTCTGCTCGCGTACCTCGGCGCGGCGCTCACCTTACCGGGGATCGCCGGCGTCATTCTGACGATTGGAATGGCGATCGACGCCAACGTGCTCATATTCGAACGAATACGGGAGGAGCTGCGCAAGGCGAAGACCATCCGGTCGGCGATCGATGCCGGCTACGACCGTGCATTCACAACGATTCTCGACGCCAACCTCACCACCCTGATCACCGCCGTGGTGCTGTGGCAGTTCGGAACGGGGCCGGTCAAGGGGTTCGCGACAACGCTCAGTATCGGCATCGTAGCGAGTATGTTCACCGCGCTGGTGTTCAGCAGGATGATATTCAATCTCTGGACGAGAAGCGGTCGGGTTACGTCCCTGAGTATCTAGCGCGCCGCGTTGTGATGCTGAGGGGTGCCGCGTGGCATGTATGAGCAAAAAAACATGAAAGCGATTTAACAAGGAGAATCTATGCAGTTTTTCGGTGTGACGCATCTCAAGTTTGCAGAGTTCAGGAACAAAGCGTTCATTCTTTCTCTCGCATTGATAGTGGTTGGACTCATCTCGCTGCTGGTGAGGGGCGGCCCCAATCTGAGCATCGATTTTGAAGGCGGCACCATCGTGCAGGTGCGGTTCGATGAGCAGGTGCCGATCGGGGAGCTGCGTGGTGTCGTGGAGGGGGCGGGATACGAGGGCAGCGAGATCCAGCTATTCGGCGCTCCGAACGAGTACCTGATCAAGATCGAGAAGGTGAGCGAGACGGATTATGCGTCCGATAAACTGCTCGAGGTGCTCGTCGCGGTAGCGCCGGAGGGAAACTGGCGCGTCACGACGGTCAGGGAACTCCCTCCCGATTTCTCGTCCGGATTCGAGGGGGGCAACCTGATCATCGCCGAGGCCGATTTGATTCCCCCGCTCGATGAACTCCAGGAAAGCGTCAAGCAGCAAGGCGTCGGCATCCTCGCGGCGACCGAGGAGGCGGCGAACCGTATCGCCTTCAAACTTCCTCTCTTCGGCGTGCAGGCGAAGGCGGGAGAGCTGCTCAGCGCGGCGCTCCAGACAGGTTTTCCCCAGCGCACGATAGAAGTGCGCCGTACCGAATCGGTGGGGCCCAGGATCGGGGCGGAGCTCAAGAACCGCGTGTGGGCGGCGATCGTGATCTCGCTCTTCGGCATCCTCGCCTACATCAGCTGGCGCTTCGAGTTCAAATTCGCCATCGGGGCGATCGTCGCACTGATTCACGACGTGCTTATCACGCTCGGCATCTTCTCCCTGACGAACAAGGAGATTTCGATCGCCGTCATCGCGGCGTTTCTCACGATCGTCGGGTACTCCTTGAACGATACGATTGTCGTCTTCGACCGGATTCGTGAGAACTACAACCTTCGGCGGCGGCAGTCGTTCGAATCGATGGTCAACGTATCGATCAACGAGTCGCTCAGCAGAACGGTCATCACCTCGCTGACCACCCTGATCGTGGTACTGTTCCTGTTCTTCCTTGGCGGTGAGGTCATTCATGATTTCGCGTTCGCGTTGTTGGTCGGGATCATAGTGGGAACCTACTCGAGTATATTCGTTGCGAGTCCGATACTGATCGAGTGGGAATATCGAATCACCGCGCGGAAAAAGGGAGCACGAGGGCGGGAACGCCGGTAGAACGCCGGTACGGTAAGGTGTGAATCCCGCCTGGAGCGCCGGCAGCGCGTCTTGAGCGGCAGATTCCATATTCACCCGGAGCCGGTAGTGGTTGCGGTACTTCAGCACATAGGGCTCATTGTCTTCTACATCGTTCTCTTTGCCTTCAATCTCCTCATCTTCCTCGGCGTTCCCGGGAGCTGGGTTGCGCTCGTTGCGATTCTCATCTTCGACATAGCGACCGGTTTCTCGACGGTGGGATGGGTGCTGCTCGCCGTCATGGCGGCAGTTGCGGTTGTCGGGGAAATCATCGAGTCGTTTCGCGGACTCGTCTATGTCGCCCACCCGGGTGCGACGAAGGGGGGAGTTCTCG
>CBFCXB010000559.1:0-1997 GCA_965601905.1 uncultured bacterium
ATGCTCCACCACCTCCCCGATGGGACCCCCCTCTATTGCCCCTTCACCACATCGGTCACGATCCCGGCGATGATGATCCCGCATCTCACCGTCGGCGGAGCGGCCGAGGCTGTTATCACAGGCGGCGTGATCACCTTTCTGGGACGCTACCACCGCGAGCTCTTCCGGCTGGCCCCGCGATCACACGGGCCGGGGACCGGACCGGGAGGCGGGCGATGAGATACGCCAAGGGATGGATCGCATTGATCGTTATGGCGGTTCTCACACCGATCGGCATTCTCGCGATCGGAAGCGCCTGGGGTGAATGGGATCTCGATACCGTCAAGGAGTCCGTAGGGTATACTCCCGATGGAATGCGCGGCGCACAGGAGAAACGTCCCGAGGCGCCTTTCCCCGATTACGAGGTCCCGGGCATGGCGGGAGATGGCTGGCGGTCGAGAGCGGGAACGATCATTTCCGCCTTACTCGGAGCGGGGCTCACCGCTGCCGCGGCAATCGGTATCGGCAGATTGGTCAAATATGGCAGTTGCTCTTGAGAAGAATATCGCGGCCGTCGCGCGGATCATCGAAGCCACCGTCGCGAACGAGCGATGGGCTCGCTCCGATGGATTCCTGCAATCGCTCGACGCGCGTATCAAGATCGCGGCGCTGCCGCTCACGATTCTCCTCTGCGCCCTGACAAAGAACATACCCGTGCTGCTCGTACTGTACGCCGCCTCGCTGGTGCTGGCAGTCCTTTCCGGCATCGGAGCGATCGATTTCATCAAGCGGGTGTGGATATTCATTCCCCTCTTTACCGGCGTGATCGCGGTACCGGCGTTATTCATGACGCCGGGGCGGGGAATTGCCTCCGTGGGCCCCGTCACGATCACGCGGGAAGGGCTGACAACGGCGGTCTTTCTCATCATGCGCGTCTCGACGAGCGTTTCGTTCACGGCTCTCCTGATACTCACAACCCGGTGGCACGTCGTCACTCGGGCACTCGGGCAGTTGCGGGCGCCGACCGTGCTAGTATCGCTCCTCTCAATCTCGTACCGGTACTTCCTCCTCCTCCTGAGAACGCTTGTAGAGCTGCTGACGGCCCGCACGAGCCGCGTTATCGCCGCACTTCCCTACCGGCTGGAACTTTCCTTCCTCTCGCGGAGCACGGGCTACCTTTTCGTGCGGTCACTGCACCTCGCTGAAGAGGTACAGATGGCGATGATCTCGCGGGGAAGCGATCCCGTGGACGATTCCGCGACCGGTCCGGAACGTGGAAACGGGCACGGCGGCGCTGATCGCTACAGACAGGTCGATGAACACTCCGGCACCCGTCGGTCGACGGAAATTCCGGCGATGACTTGTACGAACCGGCCGATAGACACCCCGGCGCTGATATGGTATTCGAGCTGAGGAACGTTTCGTATGCATACCCGGACGGCACTCCCGGCGTGCGAATAGACGCCCTGCACATACATGCGGGGGCCTGCACGGTCATACTCGGACCCAACGGATCGGGTAAATCAACTCTCCTGAGAATTCTCGACGGCCTGCTCTTCCCCCGGACCGGCGAGGTCAACGCGCTCGGCGAAGTCATCACGGAGGAGCGTCTGCGCGAGAAAGATTTCAGGCGGTTCTTCCGAAGCAGGGTCGGACTCATCTTCCAGAATCCCGACATCCAGTGCTTCTCGCCAACGGTTCGCGACGAACTCGCGTTCGGCCCGATTCAGAAGGGACTCTGCGGCGAGGCACTCGATCGGGTGGTGAAAGACGCGATGAAGCTGCTCGGCATCGATGATCTCGGCGACCGCTATCCATACCGGTTGAGCGGCGGCGAGAAAAAGCGTGTTGCAATCGGTTCCGTACTGACGGTCGATCCCGAGATCTACCTGATGGACGAACCGACGGCAGGTCTCGATCCGGCAACGGAGGGCATCCTGATCGACCTCCTGGCGGAACTCACCGAGCGGCGAAAGACGCTCGTCATCGCGACACAGGATCTCCTTCTCGCCAGGCAT
>CBFCXB010000560.1:0-1996 GCA_965601905.1 uncultured bacterium
CTTCTAATTATACAATGGATTACCTGATTTTTAATGGTAATGAAAATGGTGGGAGCTACAGGATTTGAACCTGTGACTTCTACCGTGTGAAGGTAGCACTCTAACCACTGAGTTAAGCTCCCACCCGTCGGCAGGTTACATAATATAATGTAAGCGCGGCGTTGGCAAGGGGAACAATCGCTACGCGCTCGGGGTCCCTGCGCCGGGCCGGCGCCTATTCTTTCTCCCGGTATTCCTTGAGAATCACCCGGGCCTTTACGAGATCCTCCTCGCGGACGTAGATCGTGATCCTGCCCATACCGTCGACCGTGATCGGATGAACGCTCTGCGCGGCCTCGCCCCGCGTCATCGTGTCTATCCCCTCGGCCCTGAGAACACTCCGGATGACGTTCGCCTCTATCTCACCCTGGGCATAGGTGAGCTCGACTATCTCGTGACCATTTTCCGATGTCATTTTACCCTCGTTTGTTTGAGAACAGTGTGATAATAATACTGAACCCGCGCGGTGCACACAAGAGTGTAAATCCAGGCGTTCCGGCCGACGAAGGCGTTTGCGGCGCACCGTTTGGACGCGGTCCAGGACCGAACGGGAGTTAAGATGAATCTCGGCGCGCACATGTCGATCGCCGGGGGTGTGCACCTCGCCCTCCGACGGGGGCTCTCGATCAGGTGCCACGCCGTCCAGCTCTTCGTCAAGAGCAGCAACCAGTGGCGCGCCCGCCCCCTCGCCAGGGAAGAGATCGAAGCGTTCCACGAGCTCAAGCTGCGGTTCGATCCACGTTTTATCCTCGCGCATACGAGCTATCTTTTGAACCTCGCCTCTCCCGACCGCACCCTGCGCGCCCGGTCGCGGAAGGGCTTCATCGAAGAGATGAAGCGCTGCGAGGTTCTGGGAATCCCCTACCTCGTTCTCCACCCGGGAAGCCACCGCGGATCGGGCGAGGAGACGGGCATCCGCACCATCGCGGAGAGCCTCAATCACGCCCTCTACCAAACGGAAGGCTCCAAACTCGTCATACTTCTCGAGACGACGGCGGGACAGGGCAACTCGGTCGGCCACACCTTCGAGCAGCTCGCCGCAATCATCCAGCTGGTCGATATCAGCGACCGCGTCAGCATCTGCTTCGACACCTGCCACGCCTTCGCCGCCGGGTACGACCTGCGAACGAAGCGGGCATACGAGAAGACCTTCCGGGATTTCGACAGTATCATCGGGCTCCGGCGCCTCAGGGCATTCCACCTCAACGATTCCCTCAAGGACCTGGGGAGCAAGGTGGACCGGCACACGCATATCGGCGCAGGCAAACTCGGATTGAAGGCGTTTTCCCTGCTCGTCAACGATCCCGCCTTCCACGACCGGCCGATGGTGCTCGAGACTCCGAAAGGCCCCGATCTCAAAGAGGATATCGAGAATCTGAATCTGCTGAGAAGCCTACGGAAAGGACGCCCGAAGCGGCGAGGCGGGCGAAGGCCGAGACAGCAGCTCCAGAAGAAGCGTCGCGGCGCGCGTGATTCGAGTAAGCATTGATCCGTCATTGTTTCGGATGTGAATGTTTGGCCGGGCGCGTAGAGCCGGCGGCTGACGGCGAGTTCCGCAGCGCACCGGCCCGCAACCGTACGTGATCTATCATGAGACGCGTTGTCTCCAAGCCGGTGCGCTTCGAACTGTTTGAGCCTGAGCGCCCCCGTCCCGGCACGGTGCGGATCACGCCGGTCTGGAAAAAAATTACATATGAAGCTCGACGATATCCCCGTCACGGAGGACGTGGTCATGATGCACCGGCTGCCCGTCGAAGCGGGCCGAGCCCCACACGCGGGCGGACCGGAGATTCTCGGCGAAATCCTTGTGTATCGACTTCGCGAGATCCATCACGGTGCTCCCGGCGGGGAGCACGTAGGGCACTCCCATGTCGGCCTTCTTACCGGGAGCCTTGGTGTATATTCTGATGATCTCGACCGCATCGAAAATACGCGCCTTGAGATCCTCGATTCTCTC
>CBFCXB010000561.1:0-1979 GCA_965601905.1 uncultured bacterium
GCTTCAACCGGGTGATGAAGCGGGAATCAAGAGCGCCACGATCGAGGTCAAGGGCGAATATGCATACGGCAGGTTGAAATCTGAAAGCGGCATTCACCGGCTAGTGCGGATATCACCGTTCGACGCGAGTCACCGCCGCCATACGTCGTTTGCCTCCGTCTTCGTCTACCCCGAGATCGACGACAAGATCGAGGTTGAGATCAATCCCGAGGAGATACGTATCGACACCTACCGGGCCAGCGGCGCCGGGGGGCAGCATGTCAACAAGGTTTCCTCGGCCGTGCGGATCACGCACTTTCCCACGGGGATCGTCGTTCAGTGCCAGAATGAGCGATCGCAGCACCGGAACAGGGACATGGCGCTGCGGGTTCTGAGATCGAGAATCTACTCCAAGTTGCTCGAGGAGGAGGAGAAGAAGAAGGCGAAGATCGCCGGTGAGAAGAAAGGCATCTCGTGGGGCAACCAGATCAGGAGCTACGTGTTCCATCCCTATACCATGATCAAGGATCATCGAACGGGAATCCAGACGGGCAATATCCAGGCGGTCATGGACGGTGATATCGATCAGTTCATCGAAGGATACCTCGGATGGAAGGAAAGGAAAAGAACGTGAGACGTACCGGAGAACGGACGGATGCGGGGCAGGAGCGGGAGACGCGAATCGAGAAGCTTGAGAAGTTGCGGGAACTGGGAGTCACCCCGTACCCGTACCGGTTCCAGCGGACGCATCACGTGGCCCAGGCGGTCGAGGAGCGCGAGAACCTCGTCTCGACCGAAAAGTCGATCGCGGTGGCTGGACGCCTCGTCTCGATACGCAAACACGGCCACACGGCATTCGGTCACCTCAAGGACGATACGGGGAGCCTGCAGTTCTACATCCGCGACGACGAGGTAGCGGAAAAAGATTTCACTATTTTCAAATTGCTCGATGTCGGAGATATCATCGGCCTCTGGGGGATACTGTTCACGACGAAAACAGGAGAGCTGACGCTGCGCGTCCGCACGCTGGAACTGCTCAGTAAATCGATCCGGCCGCTGCCGGAGAAGTTCCACGGCCTCCAGGACAAGGAACTCCGGTACCGGCAGCGCTACGTCGATCTGATCGTCAATGACGAGGTGATGGCCGTATTCCGGGCGAGGTCGCGCATAATAGATATCATACGCCGGTTTCTCGTGAGCGGCGGGTTCCTCGAAGTGGAAACGCCCGTGCTCCAGCCGGTATACGGTGGCGCTCTGGCCCGCCCGTTCGTCACGCGGCACAACGCCCTCGATATGGATCTGTACCTCCGTATCGCGAACGAGCTGTACCTAAAACGCCTCGTCGTCGGTGGTATCGAGCGCGTGTTCGAATTTTCCAAGGATTTCAGGAACGAGGGAATGGACCGCTCGCACAATCCGGAATTCACCATGCTCGAATGCTATGCAGCGTACTGGGATTACGAGGACATGATGAGCTTCGTCGAGGAGATGCACGCCGAGCTGTGCGGCGAAATCGCGGAGGATGGACGTATTTCATTTGGGGGGCAGACAATAGATCTCACGCCGCCGTGGCGGCGCCTCCCGTTTTTCGATGCGCTCGAGGAGCGGACCGGTGAGGATTGCCTGGATGCCGACCAGCAGCGCCTTTTGGCGATTGCCGGACGGCACGATCTCGATGCGGGGGGGATCGAGGGGAGGGGCGATCTGCTCGATCTCCTCTTCTCCGAGCTGGTCGAGCTGCATCTCGTTCAGCCCACATTCATCACGGATTATCCGATCGAGCTCTCCCCGCTCGCGAAGCGGCACCGAAGCCGCACGGGCCTCGTCGAGCGGTTTGAACCCTACATCGCCGGATTCGAGATCGGGAACGCTTTCAGCGAGCTGAACGATCCGCTCGATCAACGGGAGCGCTTCGAGCAGCAGGCACGCATGCGCGCCGCCGGTTCCGCTGGAAGCCACCCCGTCGATGAGGATTATCTGCGTGCCCTGGAGTACGGTAT
>CBFCXB010000562.1:0-1970 GCA_965601905.1 uncultured bacterium
GCAACTGTAGAAAGGGACGGCGCCCGGCCTACACGGATAGCGCACCGCCGGAGGAGGCCGTTCGGCTCTACCGTGATTTTATCGGGGTGCTGCAGGGTCTCTAT
Organism: uncultured bacterium; assembly: GCA_965601905.1. GTDB lineage: Bacteria > Krumholzibacteriota > Krumholzibacteriia > Krumholzibacteriales > Krumholzibacteriaceae > DATKWS01. The sequence goes on from CBFCXB010000562.1 coordinate 105, forward strand.
CCCAGGATCGCGGAGGGGGAATTCGGCGCGAAGATGAGGCTCGGGCTTATCAACGACGGACCGGTCACCCTGATTGTGGATCGAGAAAGCGAGGCGGCGGGCAAGAAGGTGATGGGCCGATGAATCCCTTTCTGTCGCATGAGGTACAGAGCAAGCTCGTGCTCGCCTCAGCATCTCCCCGGCGGCGTGAAATACTGCGGGCGCTCGGATTCGAGTTCGAGATGTTTCCGGCGACGCTCGACGAGGAGGAGCTGCGGTGGGATGATCCGATACGCAACACGCGGATACGCGCCGAACTGAAAGCTGTCGATGTACAGCAACGTCGGCCGCGGAAAACAATAATCGCGGCGGACACGGTCGTCGTGAAGAACGGCACGGAACTCGGAAAGCCCGCCGATCCACGGGAGGCCGCCGAAATGCTCGCCATGCTTTCCGGCGGGATGCACGAGGTGGTGACCGGCGTGGCGCTCATAGCCCCACCGAATATCCGCATCGTCGAGGTAGAACAAACGGCGGTGTATTTCCGGGAATTGGCCGAGAGGGAGATTCGACTGTACATAGAAACGGAAGAGCCGTTCGACAAGGCAGGTGCGTACGCAATTCAAGGGCATGCATCGGTCTTCGTCCGGCGCATCGATGGGTGTTACTTCAACGTGGTGGGTCTTCCCGTGCCACGGCTCTTTTCCATGTTCAGGGCGCTCGAGCAGAGAATGGGTACGGGATGACGGGTGTCCAGCCTTCCTGTTCGTTGTTATTAGTCTCCGGTATCGGTATGGACTATACAGTCGTGCATGAAGGAGTAGCATGTAGATGAAAACATACGGGGATGAGTATCGATTCTCGACGGACGGCGACGGGACGATTGTGAATGTCATGGAACCACTCGAATCGATTCTCGATACGAGCGGGATTGTGAATGGGCAGCTTACCGTTTTCGTGCCCGGATCGACAGGGGCCATCACGACCATTGAGTACGAACCCGGGCTTCTCGAGGATCTGCCCCGGCTGTTCGAGAAGCTGGTCCCCTCGGGAATCTCCTACAGCCACGATAAGACATGGGGTGACGGGAATGGATTTTCGCATCTCAGGGCCGCCCTTGTGGGGCCATCGCTCACGATTCCGGTGTCGGATGGCGCCCTGACGCTTGGAACGTGGCAGCAGGTAGTCTTCCTCGAGTTCGACAACAGACCGCGGCACCGGCGCCTCGTGATAAATGTCATCGGGGAGTGACGGGTATGCGCGATTGGGGCGTTGGATCGGACGAGGTATTCCACGCATGGTGCGGTTCGGGTCGCCGGTGTGAGCCGGGATTGAAAGGAGGTTGATCGTTGAGGCACAATGGTTCCGCCGAGCGCAAGATATTCCCGACGGTCGATTACCGCCGGGGGCATGTCAGGATACTCGACCAGACATGCCTTCCGCTCGAAGAGCGGATGCTCGAGCTTCACGAACCGGAGGAGGTGGCGGAGGCGATACACGGTCTCAGGGTCAGGGGCGCACCGGCGATCGGCATTGCCGCGTCGTACGGGATGCTCTTAGCGATCGAGAGGATTCTGAAACGCGGCGGTGCCGCTCATCCCGATTACCTATTCGATCGCATGGAAAGTATACGGGAGATACCGACACCTCCGGCGACGGCGGATGCGATCCGAAAGGAGCTCGGCGAGATACGCGCACTGTTCGCGGCGACCCGGCCGACCGCGGTGAACCTGTTCTGGGCTCTCGAGCGTATCGACGCCGCCATCGAGGGTGCGGGCGATGATCCGGCTCGACTTGGGATTAGTGTGGCGGAGGAGGCATTCGCGATCCACCGGGAAGAACTCGATGTTGAACCTCGGGTCTTGCTGCAACTTGCGGGCATCTTCG
>CBFCXB010000563.1:0-1966 GCA_965601905.1 uncultured bacterium
AACCACTCCCCGATTCCATTCTTCTGTCCCATCTCGAGGCGCTCGAGCGCGCGGCGGGGGGTGCGGAACGGTTCGGCGGACCGGCCGCCGCCGTTGCCGTCATCGTGCGGGATGAGATCGCCATACATCGCCCGTTACTGCCGACCAATCCCTACCTCGTCATCCCACTCCCCCGGTCGGCTCGCCTATCGACGATCCCCCCCTCTCCCTTCACGGCCGAGCCCTGCCGTGAACTTATCGCGTATCGCCCATCGGTCGCTGCGGCGGGTATCGACGATCACGCCTATGCACTTCTTTCGGTTCTCTCTCCGGTTCGCGACGGTGAGCGCCTTCCCTGCATCGCGGCGGATACGATCAGAGCGATCCTTTCCAGTGAAACCTACCGCGACGCCTGGACGCACATGCAGCTCGAAGATCTGATCAATCGGTTTCACAAGCACCGATCCGAGATGGAATTACGACTCATCGAGGACGATATCCGCTCGATCGCCCGCTCGCACGTCGTCCTGCTCCTGCATACGGGAACATTCACGGCCGCCTCGGCGATCGATTACCTCATGGAGACCATCGAAGGACTTTCGCCGGATGAAGCACAGTCCGAATACACCCTCGCCGCCGCGTCTCCATCGATCGCGTACCGGGGCATCTCGCTCGTCATCACCGAAGATATGCTCAGGCAGAGCGCCCTCTCCCGCATCGGCGGCCCGCCGAGACACCGCCTCCGTGATTTAATGCGCCGTCATGCCGGTCTTCCCCTCTCCCTCATCAGGGAATCGATTGTTGAATAAAAAACGCGCTTCCGTTGAAACGAAGCGTGCACCCCCGTATTCACAGATACCTCGTGCCGCATCGAGATAGAGGACGGCAAGGGCGACTGCGACATCAGAACGGACGACCGGATCGTGGTCAAGGAGCGTGGTTGAGCGGGCCCGGCGGCGCCATCAACCGCGGCCGGCTATTTCGAAAGTGCGTAACCAGCAGCGCGGTACACAATTTTTCCACCGATCACCGTCGCCAGCACCTCAGCATCCAGGATGTCACGGGGCGGGATCGTCATGATATTCCGGGACAGCACGACAAAATCGGCCAGTTTGCCGGTCGCGAGGGAGCCCCTATGCCCCTCCTCGTGCGCGGCGTAGGCGGCATCGATCGTAAAGGATGCAACCGCCTCCTCGATGGTCAGACGCTGTGACGGCATCCAACCACCCTCGGGATTTCCCTCCCGGTCCTGGCGCGAGACGGCGGCGTAGATGCCGAGCAGCGGATTGATCGATTCGACGGGAAAGTCCGACCCGCCCGGTATCCTGCATCCCGACTCGAGGAACGAGCGCCACGCGTACGCCCCGGCGATACGACCGGGACCGAGGCGTTCGTCCGCCCAGCCCATGTCCGAGGTGCAGTGGGTGAACTGCATCGAGGGGATGACTCCGAGAGAAGCGAACCGCGGAATATCGTCCGGCGAGACGATCTGCGCATGTTCGATACGGTGGCGCATATCGGGTGACGGGAACCGCCCGAGCACCTTCTCGTAGACATCCAGCACGACCCGGTTACCGCGATCGCCGATAGCATGGGTGGCAACCTGGAATCCGGCCCCGTGACATGCGGCAACGCGCCGGTAGAGATCATCCGGGTCGACGACGAGTATGCCGCTGTTTCCGGGATCATCGCTGTAGTCGGCGAGCAGGGCCGCGCTCCGGGCGCCAAGTGAGCCGTCCGCGTAGAACTTCACGCCGACGATGGAGAGATGGTCTTCGGCGTACCCCGTGAGGGGACCGGCCGCGAGGAGACTGTCGAGGTCCGGGGCATCATACTGGTAATAGGTTACGAGTCGCAGCGGGAGCGCACCTTCGGCCAGCAGCTCCCTGTACAGTGAGATCACATCGCTCGTGACGCCCATTTCGTGGACGCCGACGAGTCCGGCGGCGAGGCACTCACGCGCGGCTTCCGCGATCAAACGCTTCTT
>CBFCXB010000564.1:0-1965 GCA_965601905.1 uncultured bacterium
AGCAGCGTGTCGTCCGAGAGACGGCGAAGGGATGCTGACCGGGCGACTATTGTACGTGTATCGCTTAGAGCCGCACTTTTCAGTGAATCGTTCCAACCACGTTCTTTCCGTGAATTAGTATGAGCCGACGTACTCATGATGCACCTCCCGTCATCCACCCCCATAGCGCTGCCATATTATAACACACGGTTTTTTCGCCTCCGGAGAGCGCCGTGACGGCGCGATCGGGGAGCATCGAGAGAAAAATGGTTGCCCGAGCCGAGAAGTGCGCGAGGTGAACTTATAGGGGGACCGGAGGAGGATGTTTGAAGACGGTCCGTGATTATGCCGAAAACGGCCCAAAATAGCTGTCAAGAAAAAAGGGGGGACGTGCCGCAGTTTTACTTAAAACTAAACGCGAATATATCAAACCGGACCGCTTCTGTCCAGGATAAGAACTGAATCACACTTTGCACTCAGAGCAGGTCGGCAAGCCTCGGCCAGTCATTGATCTCCATACGTATACGGACGGCGCCGAGGTCGATATCTGCCGGAAAGAGGTGTTTCGATTTCACCCAATCCTTCTCCGTCGTCAGAAATGGAACACGGGGAGGCGCCTGCGCGAGCATGCGTGAAATGTCACCGGCTCGATACGCGTGATGATCGACAAAGCGGAACGAGACGACGGGTTCCGCACCAGTTCGTTCGATGAGCGCCTCGAACGACTCGGGGCGTGCGATCCCCGCATAGAGCGCAACGCGTTTTCCCTCTAGCGATGAAAGCGGCGCGCGCCGCCTGTCCCTCCGTGCCACATCGACGGCGGCGTGATCGGCGAAAAAGATGGGCGTACCCCGCACGAGGCCGGCCGCTTCCGCCGGTACTGTCTCATCCGTCGCGCGCGTGAATATTACGATATCCGCCCGCTTCACCGCGCCGCTGGGCTCGCGTAACGTTCCGGCCGGAAACAGCCTGCCGTTACCGAACGGCCGGTTGGCGTCGAGAAGAAGGATATCGATGTCCTTGTGTATTCTCAAATTCTGGAATCCGTCGTCCAACAGTATGTGTGTCGGGGCGAGGAGTTTGACGGCGGCTTCGGCGCCCCGAACACGATCGCTGTCGATCACTACCGGGATGCCGCGCCGGTGATACAGCGCGGCTTCGTCACCGACCAACCGGGCCGTGCGCGCATCGTCATCGTACGGATCCCGGCCGGGGACGGATTTCAACAGATCACTCGCCTGGTAAACGCGAATGCCGGTAAGTTCTTTCTTGAGACGGTCCACCGTGGCAACAAATGGGAAACGCCGGCGCGCGGACACGGAGCTCCGGTACCCCCGCATCAACACTACGGGCCTCCCGCCACGTTCAACGATCGCCTCGGCGAGGCGCATCGTGCAGGGCGTCTTTCCACCGCCGCCGATCTCGAGATTGCCGACGGAGACGATGCGGGCGCGCCGCTTGCTCCCGATCGACGGCTCGCCGGCAATCCGCTTTGATCGTCTCACGGATCGCCTGCGCACCGAGACGGCCACTCCGTAGATCACCGAGGCGAGGAACCGGACCGGGCCGAGAAGCGCCCAGAGACCCTTCCCCTCAAAGATCCGGATCGCTGCGGGGTACCATTCAATGATTCTCATGCGGCCACACATCCATTTCCCCGTATCCCAGACCCTCATCAAGATCGGCCGTCAAGCGGCGCAGCCGCTCTTCGAGGAGCAGCCGGAAACGCTCGCGCGCCTCGCGGTCGGCGTCCGGGGGTACGAGAAACGGTTCGCCGTATGCGATAGAGACACGCGCACGGGGAAGCGGTAGTTGAAACCGGTCCCAGGATCGGAAGAGATGCCTCGGTCTGGCGGTATTCGAGATCGGAACAACCGCTGATCCGGTTATTCTGCTGAGTTCGATCGCCCCCTGCTGCACGACACCGCGCGGTCCGCGTGGACCGTCGATCGTCAATCCGACATCGTGTCCCTTGCGAAGAACCGC
>CBFCXB010000565.1:0-1962 GCA_965601905.1 uncultured bacterium
AGCCCGAGCTGCTCGCGCGCTGCTACGCGAACTGCCTCCGCGTCGCCGATGAGAACGACTGCCGTTCGATTGCATTCCCGAGCATCAGCACCGGCGTCTACCGCTTCCCGATCGAACGGGCCGCGCGCATCGCCCTGCGCACGGTGCTGGCCGGGCTGCCCGATCACGGCATAGAGCTCGTGCGATTCGTGCTCTTCACGAAACATGACCTCGAGACGTACACCGCAGCCCTCGCAGAAACCATGGAAGAGACGTGAAGCGCTGGAGGTGACAGAAGTTGAAACGATCGGCACTTCTCATCATAGCCATCATCACCCTGCCGGTGATGCTCGCCTCTCCCTGCGCCGGCCAGGCCGACCGGTTCTTTCTCAAGACCGTCGGCGGGTACAGCCACCCGTTCCTGCCGAACCTATCGAGCGAGCTCGAGACCCAGGGTAGCGAGGGGCTGCGGGGAGGATTCGGCGGCTGCATCTCGCTCGGCAAAACCCTGTGGGAGAGGGAGTGGGCCGTCGAGTTCTACTTCGCCATCGCGTACTATCCCTCGTTCGATTACGATAATGAATTCGATGTGTTCGAGGGGAAGATGTCCCACTACGATTTCGCCGCCGTATTCAAGAAATGCCTCCTTCCCGATGCGGAGCGCTTGATCCCGTACGTCGGCGCGGGCGTGGGGTACGGCATAACGAACCTCATCTCGGGAGGCGGAAAGATACAGACCGTCCACGCACTCGCGCTCGCCCAGCTCGAGGTGCCGATCAGGGGCAATACCAGCTTCCTCCTCGAGACCGCCTACGGCGCCGGCCTCGACGGGAACACATTCAAGAATGCATTCCTCGAGGATGTGCCCGGTGATGTGGTGCTCGACTCGAGCGGAGAACCGCTCGAGGATCGGTTCTCCGCGTTCAACATACGGATCGGCATCATGCTGTGGCTGCGGCCGCCGCCCGAGGAGCATGAATGAAAGCCGCCGGGGAACGATACCACGATCGGCCGTGGGCGGCCGCCGGAAATCCAATGAGACGGACAATTCTCGCAGCGCTCGTTTTCGCTCTCGTCGTGTCCTGCTCGGATGCTTCCTCGGACAAAGACAGCACCGCTGTGAATAAGAAAGGCGTCAAGCTCGGCGGATGCGTGATCGACACCATCACGATCGGAACGGGACTCGTCCGGGCGCCGCCGCCGCGGGGACGGGCCGCGCGGATCGAGATCCTCTCCGTCAAACCGGCGGGGGAGGATCTTTTCCGGCGGGCAGCCGAGGAACTTGCGGCGCTGCTCGACTCCACCGGTTTTGCCCTCTACAGCCGCTCGGAACTCCTGCACGTCAGGGAGGGGGCGTGCTGGCCGGCATACCGGGTAACGTTGCTCATCGACGCCGGATCGCGGGAGCGCAGCGAGCATATCCGCACCGCGCTCTCGGGTCGGCACCTCTCCGGCGCATCGCCCGCCGCGGAGCGCCCCGCGGGATACGGCCTTTTCTTCGTTACCTGCGGCAAGGGGGACCGTGACTGGTGGACGGTGTGGTACAGGGCGAAGAACGAGTAGCTACCAGCGGGTATGCCCGCGAACCTCTTCCTTTCGGATCAGTGGATAATCTACCGTAACCACTCGGGCAGTGACCGGGGACGGAAGCGGCTCCCATAGAGAATGTCGTCGCCCACAACGAGGGCCTTCCGTATGGGCGGCACATGGACGGCCAGCGTGGCGACGAGGTGGTGAAAGACGTTGTCGGGCTTGGTCCACGGGCATACCGCCTGGCAGATCGCACAGGCGTATCCGGCGCGCCCCCAGTACTGGAGGCACGCCTCCTCATCGAGCTTCCACCTCCAGACGCCGCGGACGAGCGTCTTTCCCCCGGTGGGAATCGCCTGCGACGGGCAGCTCGTCGCGCATTTCTTGCATTTCTCGCAGAAGTCCTGAATGCCGATATCGACCGGATCGTCGTGCACGAGCCCCATATCGGTC
>CBFCXB010000566.1:0-1958 GCA_965601905.1 uncultured bacterium
TATACTCGATGTCGTACCCGGCCGCTTTCAGCTGCTCGATGAAGGTATCGGTGTCGGCGATCTCCACGGCCCGGTCGTCGGTGCCGTGAATCACGAGATATTTTAGCTCTCTCCCTTTGCCGATGTGATTGCGCATGTCGTCTTTCGGATCGTTGCTGTTCGGGGCTGAGGGGCGGCCGGACACACAGATCGCCGCATCGAACAGCTCGGGATGCAGAAAGCTCATCCGCCATACGCCGTACCCGCCCATCGAAAAGCCGTAGACGAGCGTATTGTCGACATTGAATAGCTGCTTGGCGAGTGCGACGAGATCGACCGTATCGAGCTCCGTCTCACCGAGCCACCAGGCGCTGAGATCACGGCCGCGCGGTCCCAAGATGATATACCCGGAGTCGTCGTAGGTGCGTGCCGTCCACCGGAGGAATCCGATCTCGCTGACGCCGCTTCCGTGCAGGCCGACGAGGAGATTGTACGACTTTTGGGGATCGAACTTCTTCGGTAAATAGATCGAGAACGGCTGGAGGGTTCCGTCGCGGGGCGAGCGGAAAGCGGAGAGGATGTATCCCCCCTCCGTGTAGACCGAGCCGTGCTCGGCGGCGCGATTGTAGAGATCGGTGAGCGCATCGATATCCCTTCTGACGGCCGCCGGATCGTCGCGTTCGGTGAAATTTTCTATCGAGTGTTCCAGTTCGGTGAGACGGTACGTTAGGGCGTCGACGCCGTTGCTGAGGAGCTCATTGGCTGCGCCCTCGGCGAGCCGTGCGATCCCGTTTCTGATCCGCTCGAGCGCGGCACTATCATATTTGAAGAACGAATCCTCCCATCGTGCGGTGCCGTTCATCGTTACCGCGATCGTGTACATTCCTTGTTCGGCCGGTACGTCGATGCTGTATTCCAAGATACTTCTTCCGGGTTGGAGCGTTTTGGTGAATGTCGATTCCTTTACCGAACGGCCGTTCTCGTCCTCGATCGTGATACGGAACTCCGCGGTGGTCCCGGCCGCCTCTTGCTCCCCCGGTATCCATACGGCCGTGGTGAGTAGCGCCTCGTCGCCGGAGAGGAGGCGGCTATCGAGCTTCCCCGTGATGTGCATCGCCGATTCCGTCGACTGCGCGAAACGAATCGGCGCGTATCGGCGGAGCTTCGTGCTCTCCGAGTCGAAGTGCAGATCGGGACCGTACTTGACGCGCCGGCGCGTGCCGTTGTCATTCTGGCTCGTGTACATGATATTGATCCCCGCCGCCTCGTCCCTCAGCGGATGGAGCGGGTAGAGACCTTTCCATGGAATGGTGATGTCGTACTCGGCACGGTTGTTCTTCTCGTCGATATCGATCTCGGGTGCGAGATCGTCGATATTCCTTAGAAAATAGGTGCCGTGCCTGTTGACGAGGCAGCAGATCGGTATGCCCTCGTACCGTGCGAAACCGTACGCGTAGAACCGGTCCGAGTAGACGCTGTCGGGGCTCACCGGCATGACGAAGTTGATGAAGAATCCATCGCCGTAGCGCCATGCGCGGTTCCCGTCCAGGAAGTGATCGTCCGTGACGAGCGCCTTGATATAGAAATATTCGTGATCGAAACTGCATGAAATGTCGAACTGCGGGAGTTTGTGCGGGCACTCGAGCGCCACGCCGGTCCATTCCCCCGCATGCAGGTCGATCGCCCGTCTCTCGTTCTCCTCGAGGGCCTTTCGTTTACCGAACCGTATCATTTCGTGAAATCCGGGCAGGGGCCACGTCGGCGCGAAGTCGTCGTTCCTCGTGAATTCCTTGTAATCGGTGTTGCCGTGCCGGATTGAACGTTCCATCCAGACGAGGGACGACTCCGGCTCATTCTCCTTGGCAAACGCCCATGCAAGTGTGTACATCGTGTAATGGTTTTCCGGCTCGCTCCGGAGAATTTCGCAGCAGAGCGTTATCATCGCCCTCGTATCGTTCGTGCGCCAGCATTCGGACAAT
>CBFCXB010000567.1:0-1956 GCA_965601905.1 uncultured bacterium
AGAAGAAAGCGCTGCTTCAGGCTGCATCACTCGAGTACCGGCTCAAACGGTATGGGCGTGCAGCCGATAGTTACCGCCTATTCGGCATGTATTATCCAACGGACGCCCGGAGCGTCAAGGCCCTCGACCTCGCGGCGCGCATCGAAGTTGCGCGTGGCAGGTGGTCGAGAGCGCTATCGGTATGGAGGACGCTCCGGCACCGTGGACCACGCACAAAGCGCGCCCAGCAGGCCGCGCTGAGTGAAGCGGTACTGCGATTCATGCGCGGATCGAAAAGGGAAGCGTACCGGATACTCGAAGAGCTCCTCCCGCGGGTTGATGAGGCGATGGCGCCGGCCGTTCTCTACTGGCTGCACCGTACGGCCGGAACGGATGACGCCGCAGGGGCCTGGAGGGACCGGCTGCAACGTGATCATCCACAATCGTTCTATGCGGCGGTCGCCGGGGGAGACGGCGGGTGCACCCACGTGCATCCCGGTGAACCACCCCTCGCAGATGCCGGGTGCACGCTCACGGCGATGGAATGGCGGGAACGTGCCATCTTCGAGACCGTTCAAGTCGATCTCCCGCCCTCCGATCCGCTCCGTACCCATCCCGCGTACGAAGCGTACGGCTACTTTCGCTCTTGTGGGATGCTCGATGAGGCCTCGAACTGCGCGATGACGCTCGTGAAGCGGTTCGGGCGCGACCGTGATCGAATGGTGGCCCTCTACCGGGATGCACGCTCGCACGGCATGATCGATTTCGCCCTCAGAATCGCGAACACCCCCGCCCTGTTTCCGCAAGACCTCGGTTTACCCACCGCCCTCCGGTACCCAATCTGCTTCACGGGAACAATCTCCGAGCATGCCTCTGAGCGAGGTGTTCCCGCCACCCTCGTGTTGGCAGTGATACGTGAGGAGAGCCGTTTCAATCCCACGGCAACCTCGCGCGCCGGCGCCATGGGGCTCATGCAACTGATGCCGGCGACGGGTAAGTGGCTCGCGGCGAAAATCGGCGCCCACGATCATTCCGGCGAGAATCTTCTCGAACCCGCTTTCAGCATCGCGGCGGGAACATGGTACCTACATTACCTGCTGAACCGGTACGACGGTTCCACCGTGACGGCGCTGGCCGCGTACAACGCCGGACATGCGCACATTACGTCATGGATCAGACAGTTCGAGCCGGCGCGGCACCCCATGATCGCCCTCGAGATGATCGGGATCGGGGAGACCCGCGAATATGTCAAACGGGTCCTCGACACCATGGCGGCCTACCGGCACATCTACGCAGCGAGGAACAGTGATGAAAGTTAAGGAGCTGCTGCCGCTGCTTTTTCTGTCCCTGATACTCCTGCCGCTCGTAGTCATGGGTGAGGCGGGCTCCTCGCTGGTTGTGCCACCATGGAGCCACTGTCTCGGACTGCACAAGGTGCGGCAGTTCCATCTCGATATATTCTCGGGGTACCGGCACACGTTCAACGACCCGCAGGGACTGTTCTGTACCAAACTGCGGGTCAAGGACGATCCCGCCTCTGCCACAGACGATGACGAGCTGAGCGTATTCGGTCTGAACAGCGGCGCGCACGAGTTGATTTACAACAAGAGCCTCACGTCGATCGGGATCATCGGCGGATTGGGCACGGTCGATCGCCGGTTCAACCGCCCACAGTCACTGACGGGTGATGACGAGGGCAATATATTCGTCGCGGATACAGGAAACGACCGGATCGTCCATCTCGCCTACCGGGACGATGATCTGGCGCCGGTCGGTACGTTTCGGGGCGAGCAAGCGGGTTCTTTTATCGCACCTTCCGGGATCAGTCTCTGTGGCGCTCTCCTGTACGTCGCCGACAGGGGAAACGACCGGATAGTGGTATTGACCATGGAGGGGGAGGTCGTCGAGATATATAAACCGCACCTGGGAAATTCAAGACTGAAGCGTCCCTACAGCATCGCGGTTGTTTCCGAAGGC
>CBFCXB010000568.1:0-1950 GCA_965601905.1 uncultured bacterium
AAACAGAGTTGCTGGATGAGCTCGATCAGGGAGCGCAGCGGCTCCCGAACAGCGCGGAGGCACAGCTTGTTTCCGCCGTTTTGAATGAGGGCAACGCCGATGATATGCGCCATCCCAACGTGATCGACAAGTATCTCGATTCGACCATTACGAGAATCGTGAGCGATTGGGAATCGTACCTCGTATTCCTCGCAACGACGGCCACAATATCCCCGTTTCTCGGCCTGCTCGGGACGGTGTGGGGCATCATGAGTTCTTTTCTCAGTATGGGGGTCCGCGGGTCGGCGAACCTCTACGTCGTCGGTCCGGGTATCGCCGAAGCGCTCATCACGACGATCTTCGGTCTCGGAGCGGCGATCCCGGCGGTGGTGGGGTACAACTACCTGCTCCGGGTCATCCGCCGCAAGGAGGACGAGCTGCTCGTATTCGCCGCACGACTGCGCGGCCGTCTCCTCGAGCGGCGGTAACTGCTCCAACACGTGATGAGAGGAGAGATCGGGGCCGGTTTGATCGTATGATCCCCCGGTCAGGGAAACGAAGGGAGCATGCATGAAACGCACGCGTTATTCCTCACTGGCAGAGGTGAATATCACCAATCTTGTCGATGTGATGATGGTACTGCTCATCGTTTTCATGCTGACGGCGCCGTTCCTGCAGGCGGGCGTCAGGCTCAATCTACCCAAGGCGGAAGCGAAGGTGATTGAGGAGCAGGAAGGTGTGACGATCTCGATCGATGAGGACGGCGCCATATTCATAGGTAGGCGCCCCGTTGAGTGGGAGGAGTTTGCGGTCGAGCTGCGCAAGGAGCTCGAGAGCAATCCGCCCCGTGTGTTCCTCCGCGGTGACAAGGACACGCGGTACGGAATGGTGATGCGGGTGATCGCGCGGATCAAGATGCTCGGTATCGAGGATCTCGGTCTCATCGCCGAGCATGAAGATCTGTCGTAGTTCACGTGGGGGAGGGGTATGAGGCTATCATTATTCATATCCATTCTCGTTCACCTCTTGTTGTTCTGCGCTCTTTTCTATCTGTTCCGGGTAGTTCCCGAGATGCAGCTCCCCCAAAGAATCTATTCCGTCAAGATACTCCGGTCGAGCATACGGTCGAAGCAGGAGGCACCGGAGGAGAAACCGGTTGTGGTGGAAAAAAAGAAGGAGAAAAAACCGGTGCCGGCGAAGCCGAAAAAAAAGAAAAAGGAAGAGGTGAAGAAGGAACCGGAGGCGCCGAAGAAAGAGGAGCCGATGGATCTCGCCGTCGGCAAGGAAACACCGGACAAGACCTCGCTTGTCGTCGACGCGCCCCGTTTCCCCTTCTCCTACTACCTCGAGGCGATCGAGCGCAAGGTATCCCAGAACTGGTTTGCCGGTGCATCCGGTGGTCCCGAGGGAACGAGCTGCGTGGTCTACTTCCGGCTGGACCGCGACGGAGGAGTGCGGGATGCCCGGATCGAGCTCGGCTCGGGCAGCTCCTTTTTCGATCGGGCGGCACTCAGGGCGGTGAGGAGCTCGGCGCCGTTTCCGCCTCTCCCCAAAGCGTTTACCGATTCCTATCTGGGTATCCACTTCACCTTTGTGCAGAAGGATTGAACATGCGTGCACTGGTATCGATGATAGTACTCGCGCTGCTGCCGTGTGCGGTGCTCGCGCAGACCGACATCTACCTGAAGACGGAGAAGAGCGGCCCCGGCGAGATACCGATCGTGATCAGTGAGATCGAACCTGGTGCTGCCGCTGCGGACCGGACCGCGCGCTACATCACGACCGTGCTGTGCACGGACCTCAAGTATACCGATATCTTCGAGCCGATCCGCGTGAGCGGTGCGGTCGATTCGCTCTCGGGGGGGGTGACGGCTGCGGCGCTGTTCGAGGGTGCGCTCAAGCGCAACGAGAAGGGATTCGAGCTCGAAGCGAACCTGCGCGATTTTGCGAGCAGGGAGATCCTCTTCAGCA
>CBFCXB010000569.1:0-1942 GCA_965601905.1 uncultured bacterium
AAAAAGATCTTGAGAATCTAGCCCAGGGGGGTCACGATGTGTCTTCCGTTCCCTACTACGTGCCGGTGGCTGATAATCGTGAGATAAATTATAGCCGCGATGCTATTGCTGGTAGGAACCCCTGATATTTGCAGAGGTTGGATAACTTCCGATGACTCCGTAATCCACCCATTTTTTGAGCACCCACCCCTTCGTGCCGCGCACGATCTGGAACTCAGCCTCGCCGGCGTAGATCTCGGGCTCGGATCCACCGCCGACTTCGAGGGTGATCCGGTACTCACCCCAATAGGTCGCAATGTTCGTTTCTTCATCTTTGCGCTCGAACTTCCCCTCTTCATCGCCGAATCGAATCGACCGCTCCCCCTGGTAGTCTCCCTTCAGGTTGGTCACAAATTCCATCTCCTGCATGATGTCCCACTGCTCGAAATTGCCCGGACCGTCGTATCCGGGGCGTGGCATGAAGGCAAATCCGGGATCGAGGGCGCGCTCGTAGCTCGAGTTGCCGGCCGATTTGAACCCGCAGTTGAGATTGTTGAATACATCCCTTGGTGCATTCGGCGTTATCCAGCACGTATCGTCCTCTCCCGACGGATCTTCCGCCTCGCGGGGATCGAATATGCATCCCGCGGCACCCGCGGCGAGCAGGAGGGCCGCTATACCGTATGTTATGATCCTCTTCACCGTCGATCTCCCTAGAATGCGAATTTCAGGGACGCGTCGATTATCCAGAACTCTCCGCGCTCGGCGCTGACATTCGGTCCGTATCGCCTCACATAATCTATTTTAAGGTCAAACACACACCCGGCGCCAATACTTCTTTTTCTATCGAACCCCACCCTGAACTCCCCTGACTCGAAGATGCTGGAGGAAACGACGACGGTATGCGCCCCTTCCCTGCTCAGCCGGTTGCTCTCCTGCGTCTGAAACCGCGCGTACCCGCGGAGCAAGAATTCCGGATTGTACTTGTAGATGAGCTGGAGGCTGATGTTGTTGTCTATATTCTCGCCGGTGCGGTTATACCGCCGTTCATCGCCGCGCCACAGATAGCTTCCGCTGTCACGTTTCTTGTATTCGTGCCTGAACGAGAAGCTGGTATGACTCCTAATTGTGAATTTCGACTTTGTCTCGACGCCGATTGTCCGGTCGAGCGAGTTGTTGTTCTCATCGAACACGAACTCCGTCGACTCGAACTTGAGAAGGTAATTCTGATTCACCGTCACCCACGTCACGGGTTTAAATCGCAGGGTGGGTGCGAACTGGTAGAAGTAATCGATCCGGTTGTCGCCGGAGAGCGTTTTGTCGATATTGATCGTTTCCCGCCTGTTGAAGATGAAATCCACCGTGGCATCGACGCCTGAAAACGGCACGGCCGTCAGGTTCGCACCGCCCGCGTAGTACAGAACATCCCGATCGCGGGGGTTCTGCTCCCGCTTCTTCAGGAACCTCTGGTTCAGCGATACCGATCCGCGGAGCGACACGCGCAGCGAGTCTGTAACGCGATGCACGATGCTCATCCCGACTCTCTTGTCCTTCTCCTTGTTGCTTCCGAGCGACAGCGGACCGTAATCGGAATCGGTCATCGAGTTCTCGACATCGAACGTTACAGCTCCCCGCTCAGAGTAATCGTACAACACCGTCGCCGCCATATTCGTCCCCTCGGTATCGCCGTTGAGTCTCGTGTCGACTCTGTTTCTCTGTCGTTGCTGCTCGTGTTCGAATGAAAGATCAATGGAGACGAATGAGAGGGGTCGCATGAAGGAAGACAACGAAAGGATTTGCCTCAGATTGCGCTCCTCCTCTTTCTGCGCGGATTCGGGATCGTCGAGAATCTCGAGCGAGTTGCCCCGCGGCGGCGCGACCATGCGGTCGACGCCTTCCCGCCTGTCGTATGTCAGTTGGAACGGTTTCTTCGAGCCCACACCGTAATCGATGCCGGCTCGTA
>CBFCXB010000570.1:0-1935 GCA_965601905.1 uncultured bacterium
AGGGCGCGCTGGGAGACGAGAAGACGGGAACGGCGAAGCTCCAGCGCGGAAAGCATCTCGTCGTGGTGAAAACGACATATGTCCCCGGTGACACCCTCGCCGGATGGAGATTCGACGCCGCCGTGAAATCGGACCTCCCGTCGATCGCGTTCTCGCTCTCGCCGATCCGCGCCCTTACGCTCGGTGATGTTCTGGACACGCCGTCCGTTAGTGGCATACAGGTATCTCCCGATGGAAAGCTCGTCGCGTTCACGGTACGGCGATTCGTGCCCCCCGAGGGCACGAGGGAATCCTGGGTCGAGGTGCGCGAGGCCGCAAGCGGGAAACTCGAGAGAACGATCCGTGATGTGCCGGGAATCAATTCGGTGCGGTGGGCTCCGCGGGGACGCCTCCTCTCGTACATCATACCCTACGACGGAAAAGGCGCAATCCGCGTGCTCGATCTCGAAGGTGGCACGGCCGAGACGATCGCCGATGGACTCAAAGGTCTCGTCGGCTATCGCTGGGCGCCCGACGCCTCTTACATAATCTACACGGACCGTGAAAAGGCCGAGGACGAGGGGAGCGGCGTGAAGCGCCTTCGCGGTGTCTCAGACCGGTCGGCCCGAGGCCGGGATAAAACATCCCTTTACCTCTCGTCCGTGCCGGGCGGCGCGACGAGACGTCTCACATCCGGCAAGCACAGCACCTACATCCAGGATATCCATCCCGACGGCCGGTCGATACTGTTCATGAGATACTACGAGCGTCTCGAGGAGCGGCCGTACGGCGTCAACGAGCTGTACCGCCTCTCCTTGGGCGATCAGGAACCCGAGCTGCTCCACAGCGCCGGCTGGCTGAACGGCGCCGTCTGGTCTCCCGAAGGAGACAGGATACTGATCACCGGCGGCCCATCGATATTCGGTGATGTGGGAATAAACGTGCCCGAGGGAATGATCCCGAACGAGTACGACGGGCAGGCGTACCTCCTCGATCCGGAAACGAAGGATGTCGAATCCCTCACGAGGGAGTTCGATCCATCCGTGCAGCGGGTGTTCTGGTCCCGCGCCGACGGCCGGATATACCTCACCGCCGAGGAGGGCTCCTCCATGAACCTCTTCCGATGCGATCCCGACACAAAAAATTTCTCGCGCATCGATCTCGAATGCGACGTCATCAGGGGCATCGACGTTGCGCGGGAGAAGGCGGTCGCCGTCGTCGGCGGCTCGAGCGCCGATCACCCGCAGCGGCTCTACTCGGTGGACCTGAAAAAGGGGCGGGGGCGCCGGATCTGTGATTTCACCGCCGAACGCTTCAAGGACGTGCGGCTCGGCGCGGTCGAGGAGTGGAACTTCACGACCGACGGAGGAAAAACGATACAGGGACGCATCCATTATCCGCCGGACTTCGATCCCGGACGCCTCTATCCCTGCCTCGTCTATTACTACGGCGGCACATCGCCGACGAGCCGCGACTTCGGCGGACGGTATCCGAAGAACCTCTGGGCGGCGATGGGGTACGTGGTCTACGTCCTCCAACCGAGCGGCGCCACCGGATACGGCCAGGAGTTCTCGGCATTCCACGTCAACGACTGGGGAAAGATCACCGCCGGTGAGGTCATCGAAGGGACGAAACGGTTCCTCGAGGCGCACCCCTTCGTCGATCCGGAGCGGGTCGGCTGCCTCGGCGCCTCGTACGGCGGATTCATGACGCAGCTTCTGCTCACGAGGACCGACATATTCGCCGCGGCCATCTCCCACGCCGGAATCAGCTCCATCGCAAGCTACTGGGGCGAGGGGTACTGGGGATACGCATACAACGCCGTCGCGGCCGCGCACAGCTTCCCGTGGAACCGCCCCGACATCTACATCGAGCAGAGCCCGCTCTTCTATGCCGACCGGATCAACACGCCGCTGCTCCTCCTCCACGGCGCGAGCGACCCCAACGGGCCCCCGG
>CBFCXB010000571.1:0-1928 GCA_965601905.1 uncultured bacterium
GTCTCGTGAGAAGAATCATCCGTGCCTTCAGCATGCGGGCCGGCGACGGCCAGCAGCGGGAAATGGATGAAGGGAAAACCGAACAGGCCGGTGTACAAGCGATAGACCACGCCCCTTCCTCCGTGGAGGAGCCCGATGATTGATCCGACCGGAAACGGCAAGGAACGCGGGGAGGTTCAGGTCGCCGAGCGGGGATTTGATCTCGGCGGATTTGTCGGCTCCCTCGTGAAGCAGAGACGGCTGCCGTTTCTCTATCTTACTGTATTTCTCGCGGTCAGTCTTTTCCTGTTCCCACCGATGCGCAAGGCGAAGGATATTCGCTTCAAGGAGGGCGATATCGCCGATGTCGACGTTATCGCACCGTTTACCTTCATCGTTCCACTTAGTCCATACGAGATCGAGAGCAACCGGGCCAAGGCCGTCGTCAGCGTACCGCCTGTCTACAAGAGGGCCGAGGAGACGACGCAGCACCTTCCCGATGACCTCGAGGTCTTCATGCGGAACATCGACGATGTCATTGCGATCGACACCCTCACCGCCGAGGACCGCCTTGCAATGGTCAGAAGTATCGCGCCAAGCCTGAAGCACGATCCGGTCGAGTTGCTCCTCGACCGCTCCATCCGCGAAAAGGTCCTGCGAGAGGGATTGAAACTCCAGAAAAGTCTGCTCGCAGGGGGGATCATCAATGACGCATCCCCGCTCAGGAGGCGGGACTATCCCTACATCGCCGTCACCGGCGATGTAGGGGAGGATCTCGTGCCGACGACAACGCTCATCGAGCAGGGTCAGCTCGAGTCGGTGATCCTGGACCGAGCCCGGCGCGAGTTCGGAAACGATGAGAAGACGACGAGCATATTCTACAGCATCGTCCGTTCGCATCTCATGCCGAACCTCGTGTTTGATGTCCGGGAAACACGCGAACGTCGCGATGAGGAGATGCAGAAGGTCCCCACCGCGTTCAGGATTTCCGAGAACGAGCGGATCATCGCGAAACATGACAAGGTAACGGAGAAACAGGTCGAGATACTCGAGGCGTTGGAGGCGCGCAGGGCCGAGGTCGAAATGGAAACATCGCGGATGAAGCGCGTGGGCCTCTTTTTCGGCAAGGGGCTCAGAATCGCGGTTCTCCTATCCATCCTGGCGCTTGCACTGTACCGGTTCAACAGGGGGCTTGTCCTCAAGCCGGCGAAATCGACACTGATATTTATCGTTCTGATATGTTTCCTATTGCTCATGGCCCTCGTGGTGCGGTTACCGCAGCTCGATCCGTACCTTATCCCCGTCGCCTTCGTTTCACTCGTAACGACCGCATTTTTCGGTGTCATGACCGCTGTCATATTCACGCTTTTCGCGGCACTCTCGATCGTGACGCATACCGATCTTCCCGCGAGCTACATATTCATTGCGATTCTCGCCGGGACGGCGGGTATCATCAGTATCGCGCAGCTCAGGGAGCGGAAAAATTTCTACACGATATTTCTCTATGTTTCAGTTGCCTATATCATCGGTATTACGGGATTCGCGGTAACCGAGGGAATGACGATGGGCGGCTTCCTGCTCGGCTCGCTGTGGGGTATAACCAATAGCTTCGTATGTACGATTCTCGTGATGTTTCTCCTTCCGATCTTCGAATCTCTCTTCAACGTAACGACGAACTTCACCCTCATGGAGCTCAGCGATCTCAATCGGCCGCTCCTGCGCCGCCTCGTCATCGAGGCGCCCGGGACATACCATCACTCCCTGATGCTGGGCAACATGGTCGAGGGAGTGGCGGAGGATGTCAAGGTCAACGGGCTTCTGGCGCGGGTGTCCGCCTACTACCACGATATCGGCAAACTCGCCAAACCGGGCTATTTCTTCGAGAACAAGGGCGATAACATAAACAAACACGAAAAGCTCTCACCGACCATGAGTGCGCTGATCCTCGC
>CBFCXB010000572.1:0-1927 GCA_965601905.1 uncultured bacterium
TCCCCATGACGGGGAAGGTGCGGGACGTGCAGCAGAGATGATCCGGCCGTCACGCACCGGCCGCCGCGCACCGGCCGCAACGACTTGCCCGGCATGCACCGGCCGCCACGCATCGATTGCCTATCGGGCGGCGATCCCTTGAATGATGCGGGTGATCTCGTCGATGTGCCGCCGCTCCCTCGCCTCGACGTTGAGGCGCAGAAGCGGCTCGGTGTTCGACGGTCTGACATTGAACCGCCAGTCGTCACTCTCGACCGAGTAGCCGTCGGTGAAATCCTCCGATCCCTCGTCCCGGAAGCGTTCGCGGACGCGTTCGATGATCTCGTTCGTGTCGTGCACCTGGAAGTTTATCTCCCCCGAGAGCACGTGATTCTCCATGATGGGATCGATCATCTCGGAGAATGTCACCCCGCGATTCGACATGTACTCGAGGAGCAGGACGAGCGGAATGATGCCGTTGTCCGCGTAATAATTTTCGCGGAAATAGTAATGTGCGCTCATCTCGCCGGCGAACAGCGCGTTCTCGGACCGCATCCGGTCCTTGATGAAGGTATGTCCGCACTTGCTGATGATCGAACGGCCGCCCATCGCGCTGACGGTTTTCAGGATGGGCCATGTGATACGAGGATCGAGAATGATCTTGTTGTCGCTCCCGTGCTTCTCGAGCATGATCTTCGCGAGCAGCGCCGTCATGTACGCTCCCGATATGAATCGCCCCGTCTCGTCGAAGAAGAATATGCGATCGGCGTCTGCGTCCCAGGCGGCGCCGAAATCGACGCCCGTCTCCCTGATCAGGCGCTCCGTTTCGACGCGGTTCTCTTCTATCAGCGGGTCGGGTCGCCCCTTCGGAAACGAGCCGTCCGGCTCGAAGTTGAGCGGCGTGATGTCGAGGGGGAGACGCCCCGCGATGTGCCGCAGGGACGCGCCAACGAAGCCGTAGTTTGCGTTGGCGACGAACGAGAACGGCCGGATCGCTTCGGTTTCGATGAAGCTCAGGACGTGCCCGGTGTAATCGTCGAGGATGTCCTGTTTTCGCAATGTCCCCCCCCGTCCGCCCTTCTTCTGCGGCGGCGATCCCGATTTCAGGAGGTCCCTGATCTCGAAGAGTCCCGTATCGGAGGAGATTGCGGTGACCTTTTCCCGAACCATCTTCATGCCGTTGTACTCGCGCGGGTTATGGGAGGCAGATATGATGATGCCCCCCGAGTAATCGTACCTGCCGACGGCGAAGTAGAGCATGTCGGTGGTCGCTTTGCCGATATCGACGACATCGACCCCCGAACCGAGAAGGCTCTCGATGAGGCTCTTCTTGAGAGCGGGGGAGGAGAGGCGCGCATCCATCCCGACCGCCACCTCGTCCGGCGCAAATAGGGCCGTGTACCCCTTCGCGATCTCGTACACCGTTTTCTCGTCTATCTCCGCGGGATAGATTCCCCGGATGTCATACGCGCGAAAAATGTCGAAATTCATCGGTACCGTGTCCTTCCCTGTGTCGACTCCCGTCCCAAAGTTTCCATGCGTGCCCTGCGGCAGCGCCGATTATAGGATAACGGGCGCCAAAGTACAGACCTTATTGCGCCGCCGCGTGGCGCCGCGCGGCCTCGGCGCCGTGTGTCTCCGTCACAGCGATGGGTACCGCATCCCGAACCGTGTGGCGTAGTAGCCGCGCGTCAGCAGGATGACCACGGCCACAAACGGGAGGTAGAGGGGGAACAGGTACCCGGCGACGATCGAGTAGAACAGCGTGCTCACCTTGGCGGGCAGAAGGAGGCGCGGCGGCGGGCTCTCCCCGCCGCCCGTGCGGGCCATGAATAGGAAGACGGGGAGCGAGAGGAACGATGCGTAGAGGGCGGGCCGGTTTTCCACGGCGATCGCGGCTGCCGCCGCGGCTGCCATGAGTACCGTGGCTACGCGCAGGCCGGCGCGC
>CBFCXB010000573.1:0-1917 GCA_965601905.1 uncultured bacterium
ACGCCGCCTCGTCCGAGAGGAGAAAGGCGGCCACCGAGGCGATCTCGTTCGGTTCGGCGATCCGGTGCGTGGGCGTGCGCTCCTTCCAGATCTCGAGAACATGTTTCTTGTCGGGGAAGTAATCGAGCGCCGACGTGTTTACCGGCCCCCCCGAGACCGCATTGACCCTGATCCCCTTCGGCGCCAGCTCGCGCCCGAAATAGCGGACCAATGTCTCGAGCGCCGCCTTGCTCGCCCCGACGGCGGCGTACCCGGGAAGGCAGTTGAAGCTGCCGATCGATGAGACGGCGACGATCCTGCCGCCGGCTTCCGGGAAGAGTTTCATGGCCTGCTGGACGCACAGAAGGAACGAGCGTGTGTTGGTATCGAGGGCACGGTCCCATCCCAGCCTGCCGATCCGTGCGGCGGGGCCGAGGACGCCCGAGACGGCGTTCGATACGAAAAGGTCGAGCGTGCCGAATTGTTCCTTCACCCGGGCGAACAGCTCCCTGATCTGCGTGTGATCGGAGATATCCGCCTTGATCGAGACGGCGCTCTGCCCCAGCTCCTCGATCTCGCCGGCCGTCCGCGCGGCGGTCTCCTCGTCCTTCACGTAGTTGATCGCGACATCGGCCCCACGCGATGCGAGCAGGAGCGAGATGGCGCGTCCGATCCCGCGCGAGCCGCCCGTGACGAGTGCCTTTTTACCGGCAAAGTGTTGCATCGGTTCTCCTTTCGAGGACACGGTGAGGCTCTACCACCCGATCGATTCTTTCTCGCCCATTATATATTTGAATGCGTCGATTGCCGCCATGCAGCCGCTCCCCGCCGCGGAGACGGCCTGCCGGTAGCGGGAGTCCTGCACATCCCCCGCCGCGAAAACGCCGGGAACGGATGTGCGCGTCCCTCTGGTCGTGACGATATACCCCTTCTCGTCGAGTTTCAATTTTCCCTTGAATATTTCGGTCGCCGGATCGTGCCCGATTGCGATGAAAACTCCCTCGAGCGGCAACTCACGGGTCTCGCCGGTCTTCACGTTCTTCAAAACGACCGCCGTCACCTTACCCTGCTCCATGTCGAGAATCTCCTCGACGACCGAGTCCCACGCAAACTCTATTTTTTTATTCTCGAAGGCCTTTTTCTGCATCGCCCGCGCGGCGCGCAGCTCGTCGCGCCGGTGTATGACGGTGATCTTGCTGGCGAACCGGGTGAGAAATGTCGCCTCCTCGATAGCGGCGTCCCCGCCGCCCACGACGGCGATCTCCTTGTCCTTGAAGAAGAAGCCGTCGCACGTGGCGCACGCCGAGACCCCTTTTCCACGCAGGGCCGTTTCCGCCTCGAGTCCCAGCCACTTCGACTGCGACCCGGTGGCCACGATGATCGTCTTGGTCTCTATCGTGTCGGAGCCGATCTCGATTGTGAAGGGTGATGATTCCAGGTTCACCCCGCCCGCGTCCCCCCGTTTGAACTCAGCACCGAATTTCTGTGCCTGTTCCCTGATCCGCTTCATCAGCTCGGGTCCCTGGATGCCCTCGGGGAAGGCGGGGAAGTTCTCGACATCGGTCGTGATCATCAGCTGCCCGCCCGCCGACATCCCGTCGACCACGAGCGTGCCGAGACCGGCCCGCCCCGTGTAAATGGCGGCGGTGAGTCCCGCCGGTCCCGATCCCAGTATCGTCACGTCGTACATGCTGTATTCCCCCTCGGTTTTGTTTTCTATGCAAATGGTGAGCGGCGGCTGGTGTTCATCGTTCCTTCCGCGCCGTCGAACTGCCCAAGACAAGCAGTATAGAATCCTCTCCCGCGCCGAACAAGAAAAAACCAGGTGGTGTCACTGACCATCTCGTTGATACACCGTATTGATCGATGCGTTCCATTCTGATATTCTATGAATAGATGGCGCGGACGCTTCGCGCCGCGCCATCTATTTGCGGCTGC
>CBFCXB010000574.1:0-1916 GCA_965601905.1 uncultured bacterium
CCATACCCCACTTGGCAACATTCGCTGGAGGGTTAACATGAAAACGGTATCAGCTCTCGTGGCGGTGGTCTCGGCACTCGTGTTGTGCGGATCGGTTCTCGGTGAAACGATACCCGTTTCGCCGAACGGAGGAGGGATTCAACAGGCCATCGACTCCGCATCGAAAGGCGATACGGTGCTCGTTTTCCCCGGTACGTACTACGGGCTCATCAACTTCAATGGGAAACTGATCACCGTGCTCTCGAACGAGGGACCGCTCGAGACGACCATTACATCGGCGCTGCGCGACGAAAACGAACGCTTCATCAACTATGCCCTGGTCACGTTCGATCACGGCGAGACGAACGAGGCCGTTCTCGAGGGATTCACGCTGCGGGGCGGATGGATCGGCATCCACTGCATAAACGCGGCCCCGACGATCAGGCGCAACATACTAGTCGGACAGGGCGTGGGCGACTGGGCGGCGATCTGCCTCGGCGGCCCGGGGTACCCCGAGTGGGTCACCACCGGCTGGGCCCCCGCCGTGATCGAGAACAACACGATCATCTTCTGCCAGAACGGCGGCATCTCCACCTTCTCGACGGAACCTCCCGTCATCAAAAACAACATCATCGCATTCAACAAACACTACGGCATTCACAGGGAAGGAATCCAGCCCGGCGTGGCTCAGCCGCTGCTCGGCTACAACGATGTCTACGGCAGCATCACCCTGTACTACGAAATTCCATCTCCGGGAACCGGCTCGATCAGCATGGATCCAATGCTCGACCGCAGCTATCAGCTCATGCCCGGCTCCCCCTGCATCGACGCGGGAGATCCGGATCCTCGCTACAACGACCCCGACGGGAGCCGCAACGACATGGGAGCCGTTCCGTCGCCCTTCGGCGGCGGTCCCGTGCCGACTAACGAGTGGATCAGCGTTTACTGCGAGGCCCCCTCGGCGGGCGGCGAGGCCGTACCACCCGGCACCATAATCCGCGCGTACGATCCGGACGGCGTTCTCTGCGGCATCGACCGCGTCCGCAGGGACGGCTCGTACGGCTTCATGCCGATATACCGCGATGACATCCACACTGATTCCGACGAGGGAGCCGAGCCGGGCGATGCGATATCATTTTCCCTGAACGGAATTCCGGCGGAAGCGAAAGCGGCGATCGTATGGACCTTCCACGGCGACGTGTTCGAGCTGTGCGAATTCTCACGCGAGAGATGCCTCGAGATCCCGCTGCACGAGGGGTGGAACCTGATCTCGTGGAACCTCGATGTACACGGCCCGATGGAGGGCATCATCTCGGAGATCGAGGAGTGCGTCGATGTCGTGCTCGGTTACGAGCTGGGCGGCGAGGCGTACGACCCGGCCCTCGCGGACTTCTCGACGCTGCGGGAGCTCGATTACTACCACGGATACTGGTTCAGGATGAACTGCGCCGCGACGCTCAGGATATGCGGACCGGAAATACCGCTCGACGTGGGCTTGCCTCCGGCGGCACAGAACGGGATTCTCCTGTACGAGGGGTGGAACCTGATCGGCTACTGGCCGCGGGAACCCTATCCCGTGGAGGAAGGATTCCAGAACGTGATCGACATACTGGCCGGCGCAAGCGGATTCGACCGGGGAGCACGGGTTTGGCAGCCCGCGATGCCGCAGTTCAACACCCTCACGGAGCTCCGGCCCGGATTCGGATACTGGATCCACGTCGACGACGGCGCGATCCTGTACTATCCCGGTTTCGACGGTGACAGGTTCGATTCTCCCACCGCCCTCCCGTCCGAGGAGAGGCGCGGAGCGCCGTCACGGAACTGGATGCTCGTCTACGGTGCGGGCATCACGCTCGACGGCCGGGAACTGCCGCCCGATGCAACGGTCGAGTTTTTCACGGCGGAGGGCGCGAGGTGCGGCGGCGCTGCATACACGG
>CBFCXB010000575.1:0-1904 GCA_965601905.1 uncultured bacterium
CCGATTTCTGGAACAGCGGGATCGCGAGCTACGGATGCATCAGCGCGGGACGTCCCGGCGGGCATTACTACATCGACTGGAACGGAGATGTCGCCCCGTGCGTGTTCGTACCGTTCGCCGTCGACAACATCTATTCCGTATACGAGCGGGGAGACGATCTGAATACGCTCCGGGACGCTCCTTTCTTCCGGAAAATCCGTGACTGGCAGGACGAATTCGGATTCAGTCAAACGGCCGAAAATGTCCAAAACTGGCTCTGCCCGTGTCCGATGCGGGACCATTTCGGACGTCTTCGCCGGGCCGCGCTCGAAACGAAAGCGCGGCCGATGAACGGGACGGCCGCTATGGCGTTGGAGGATGACGATTTTTACCGGGTCATGGTGGATTACGCCGGGAAGTTCGCGCGGTTGAGCGCGACCGTGTGGGAGGACGAGTTCGCCGCCTCACCGGTCGCGAAATAAACAGCGGCGTTTCCATGAGAGGCAGGGCCCCTAGGGGCGCACATCATCCACGGTACTGCTGCTCCGATATCGAGGGCTACCGTTCACGGGGCGCTATGAATCCTCCAACCCGGAGGCGAGCGCTTTCAGATCCGCCACCGTTTTCCGCGACCGTTCCCATGTCTCCCGCACGAAGCCGTCGTCGGGCGCCTGAGTGTTCGCATCGGCATAGTCGGGTACGATCTTCCTGCCGCGGATATCGTCCCGCTCCTTGGACCGTTGCGTGTCGCGGGCGATCCGTTCGTGGATCGCGGTCAACCGCTCGAGATTCTCCGTGACGGTGCGCCCGCCGCACCCCTCTGAATTCAGAATCCGACGGCGATACTCCCAGTCCGGATCGTCGGTCGCATCGGTGTATACGGACACGATCCGGTCCCGCGTACCGCCCTCGACCAGTCCCGCCACGCGCGCCGCGAGGCCCTGAAGCGCAAAATACTCTATATACAATGTATATGTATCTATCCCCCGGGTACGGCTCTCCTCCGTCATGACGTTCTTTCCGAGTCCGGGTATGTCCCTGTCCGTATAGAATTCTCTCACCTCTTTCATCTCTCTCAAGCGGTCCCGCGCCGCGATCATCATCTCGATGATATCCCTGCGGAAGACATCGAATACGAACTCCGTTCTTCTCGCCTTGTTGCGCTTCTTGTACTTCCCCTCGTTCCTCAGAACCATATAGAGATTATCGGTCAGCACCCAGGCGGGGAATATCTCGTTGTATGCGGGCGGAACGCCGTCGAACGTCTTGAACGTCTTGTTGATGAGGGCAAACGGGAACTCGACCTTCTGGGGAAGCGTATCGACGGCGGTCGCTATGAGACCGTACGGCGCCCCGGTGAAATCGGACGGGAATTTGACATTGACGCCGAGGCCGAAGAAGAATCCCTCCCCGCACCAGATCTCCTGGTCCGGGGCCTTGGATGTATGGTTCGATCCGACATTTGCGCCGTACCCCACGTTCCCTTTTCCCTCCGGCCACAGGGCGGCAATCAGCATGGCCTGGTGGTGGAAGCCGACGAACGGTCCGACCAGCGACGCGGTCACCTCGCCCTCCGCGACGCCGGTGTTGGGCCCGATGATGCTCCGCGTCACCTTTCCGTGACGCTCCACGTGCGAATGCTCGGTAAGCACCGCGTCGTCAACGATCGCCATCGAAGTCACCTCGCAGCCGTACTGGAGGCACGAGTTACGGACATACGCGCCGTGGCTCACCTCGGTCCTCTCGTCGGGACTGCTGAGGAGCGTACAGTTCTGCACGATGGTTGCGCCTTCTATCACGGCCTCCTCGCCCAGATACACGTCCTCCACCCTGGCGGTGTGCCGGATGACGCCGCCGCGCCCCATGACGCCGAAGGATGACCTGATCGAATCGATGTATGCATTCACGAACTCGCCGTACGCCTC
>CBFCXB010000576.1:0-1904 GCA_965601905.1 uncultured bacterium
GATCCGAACGCCGTTGGCGGTCCACTGAACGTTTCCGGCCGCATCGACGCGCTGGGCGTACACATCGTAATCGCTGCCGCGGAGATCGGTCCAGGTGACGATCGCGCCGCCGGCACCATCACCCGTTATCTGTACGTTGTACTGTCTATATGGATCGGGACTGAGAGCGACCCCGTCCTCGACCCACTGCGCGTGCAGCGATACGGCGGCGAACAGAATCAGAATCGTCGTGAGGCCGATGATGTGATATCCATGTGCCAATGCAGTTTCCCCCTGATGCTGATGATGTCGAACTTGCACGGACATCCCACCCGGCATAGAATTAGTACTATATCACAAAAGGCTGCAACTTGTAAATTATAATAATCTTACAAGCGTTCAGCTTCGGGGCTGAGCCGGTGATGGCGCGGAGTGCTGGTGCATCGACGAGTGCTCACTCCCGGCGCCGGGAAGAACGACCTGGCGCGCCACGTAAAAATGCATGCAGCCGCTTGGTCGATCATGTATGATTGAGAAGCGAACGTGATTATCATGTCCAGTGAATCATCCCGCATACGGAATGTCATCCGCAGCGTGCTCGAGCGGCAGAAGCTCGCCGTCCTCGCCACGGCGGGACATGAATACCCGTACTGCACCCTCGTCGGTTTCGCCTATACAAAGGACCTGCGCTCGATCGTTTTCGCGACCGTCCGCGACACCCACAAATTCAAGAACATCCAGGCGGACACCAACGTCTCGCTGCTCATCGACACGAGGACGAACAGGATCGACGACTTCAAGAACGCCACGGCGGTGACCGTACTCGGCACGGCGGGCGAGGTCTCCGGAACGCGGCGCGGGACGTACAGGCGGCTCTACCTCGCGCGGCACCCGCACCTCCGTGATTTCGTCGATTCGCCCAACACGGCGCTCGTCAGGGTCGCCGTCTGCCGGTATATCGTCGTGCAGCGGTTCCAGGAAGTCAGGGAACTCGATATCGTATAATTCGATGGTGCGGACGCTTCGCGCAGCGCCATCGAATTACGGCTACAGCGGCCAGCATCGCGCTGCCGCCGAGCCGCAATTCCGATCGCCGGCTCCACGGAAACCGGCCGCGGCAATAAGAGGAGTTCGTATGAATCCGATCATCGTTCCACTGGAATCGGCGCAGGCAGGCGATGGAGGCCTCTGCGGCAACAAGGCGGCCGCGCTCTCGACGCTGCTCCGGAGCGGCGTCAGGGTGCCGCGGGGCTTCTGCGTAACCACGGGCGCCTACCGGCGGTTCGTCGAGGCGAACGGCCTCGCCCGCGGGATCGCGTTGGAGCTCGGGCGAAAACGCCTCGAGGATATGCGCTGGGAAGAGATGTGGGACGCCTCGCTGCGCATTCGGAACGCATTCCTCCGCGCCCCGGTGCCGGACGAGGTGCACGCGGCCGTCGCGGCCGCCGTGAAAGAATTGATCGGCGGGGGCGCGGCGGCGGTACGGTCATCGTCCCTCTTCGAGGATGCGGCCGGGGGCTCCTTCGCCGGGCTGCACGAATCGGTCGTGAATGTGCACGGCACGAGCGAGGTGATCGACGCGCTCCGGAGCGTCTGGGCCTCCCTCTGGTCCGATACGGTCCTCGCGTATGCGAAGGAGCTGGCGATCGACGAGCAGGGGAGCGCGATGGCCGTCGTCGTGCAGGAGATGATCGCGGGGGAGCGCTCGGGCGTCGCCTTCGGCGTGAATCCGAACAACGAGCGAGAGAGCGTGATCGAGGCGGTCTTCGGACTCAACAAGGGTCTCGTGGACGGCGAGGTGCAGCCCGATCGGTGGCTCCTCGACCGGCACACCGGTTCGGTGCTGTCCGTGGTCCGCGCCGAGCACGACCGGCACGTCGTGCCCGATAAGCATGGCGTGCGGTTCGAGAAGCTCGACGGGCGGG
>CBFCXB010000577.1:0-1896 GCA_965601905.1 uncultured bacterium
AGATCACATCGCGTTTGACCTGCGGTGAGGGTATAGGTTCGGTGCTCCCTGGCCCTACGATCGGGGGAAAATCCGAGTGCGTGACGCCCCGGTTCGGCTCGAACCGCTCCCAGTGCGGCGAAGAGGATACAAACGAACGAGACTACGGCTGCTGAACGCATTTTTCATTCGGGAGAGTAGCGCAGACGAAATACCAGCACGGAGCATGAATGGAGATCGGCGACGTAGAGGTAATCGTTCCAGTCGTAGGCGCACGCCGCGGGTGATATCCGCTCACCGGTGAACGAATCGATCGACGCAACGGCCTTGCCCCCCTGCGAGAAAACGATGACACGCCCCGCCCTTGCGTCGGCGACGAAGGTGTAGCCGGCCCTATCGATACACACGTACCGGGGTGTTCGGAACGAAACGCTGTCCGGCGCCGCCCACGAGGCCTCGTAACCGCCCGCAGCGGAGAAGAGCTGTAACCGCCGGTTGCCCGTCTCCACGACGGCGATACGGCCGTCGGACATTACCACAGCCTTCATCGGCCTGTCGAAATCACCCTCCATCCAGCCGTATTCGCCCATTGAGAACTCCAGGTCGAGGAGCGGCGACCACACCGTCAGGGTGTGGTTCTCGACATCGGTCGTTACGATCCGCCCTCCCCCGTCGGTGGTGATGGAGACCGGATGCATGCGCTCGTATTCGGTGAACGAGAGCAGAATATCGAGGTACGCTCCCTTGTAATCGAACCGCAGCACCTTGTTCTCGACATAGTCGAGGACATACACATAGGGACCGAATGCCGCGACGTCGATCGGGTAGAGCGAAGTAAAACGCGAGGGCCTGCCGAACTCGACGGACTCGCCGGATCGCGAGTAGCGAAATACCTTGCCGGCCATGGCATCCGCAACGAAGACGAATCCGCGGTTGTCGACGTCGAGGCCGAGCGGTTCCCTCAGCTCTCCCGTTCCGAGCCGCACTCCCGTCGCCTCGATCCGCAGCCCGCCCGGCACGTCGATCACATGCCGGTACGCCGCCAGTGAATCGCCGGCTGGCGCCACAGCCCGCATCAAGGTGGTGTCAGCGCACTGCAGCGGCGTTAATCCGATCGAACCGTCGAAGAGGATTAGAAAGAGTACAAGTGCGGTGGAAAACACATTCTGCGCCATGTAACGCTCATCGCCTCGAATCACCCAACACGATCAAAACGATTTTTTGATCGAAACGAGGAATCCGCCGGGTTGATGACCAAATCCCATTGATACCTTCCCCCCATCGCTTTTTTCACCGGATCCGCTTCCCCTGGCAAGGCGTACCGCATCGACGGAACTGACCACCCTGAGAGCCATTGCAAAGAAACCCGCGTACAGGGCTCTCCGGTAAGATGATCTGCTCCCATCATGGAGGTAGTTGTACCTGCTGAATGCCGTGCTGGACTCCCACCGCCACGTATCGGTTCCCGTGATGCTATTCTGATCGAAATATGAATTCATCGCCTCCATATCGGGATAGTAGAAATCCCTCGCCTCCCGTCGCACATACTCGTTGTACCCGCCGGGACCCTCGTTGCTTATGAATTTCCCGATCGTTTCGTAGTAATCGCCGGAGTGGGATGTACCGGATACTCTCGCGAACGCAACCGCGTAATCCTTGTACGCGTTCTCGCGCGCGTATCCCTGCCACAGGAAACTACCGATCGCGACCCATGCGGCGCCCTCGAGGCCGAAGTAGATCTTGGACCGCAGGATTTTCCCCATCCGGAGCTGCCCGAGACCCGGCAGGAGTAAACTGGCGGCGCCCTCCTTCACGGGTGAGTAGAACGGGCGAGCCGGCTCGACACCAGTCCAGTCGCGGTTACGACCGGACAGGAGATCCCCCGCCACGCCCCCGCTCGTCGGGGCGGCGCAGCGT
>CBFCXB010000578.1:0-1896 GCA_965601905.1 uncultured bacterium
GCGGGGGACGCCCGCTGGATGGGGCAATAGAGATTTCAAATGTCCCGGGCGATCCGTTGCCGATCTTTCTCGAATAGTGAGCGGGCGATCCGTTGCCGATCTTTCTCGAATAGTGAGCGGGCGATCAGGGCCGCTCCCGCTCCCGGTCCCGGGAGGCCTTACGGTCCAACTCGCGGAAATCGCGGTCCGATTTGAGGAGATCGTAGGCGCTGATGCGGTGGATGTCACACTGGCGCGTCGGTTCGCCCCCATCGATGAAGATCTCGCGGCGGGGATTGGGGCAGTAGGGTGTCGCAAGGAGCCCCGACTCGGTACAGACGATCATTTCGACGATGTTCGGCGGCCGTTCGAAATCGGGGCCGCTGTTTGAGGGGTAGGCCGCCCTCATTATGTCGACCCAGATCGGGAGCGCGACACGCGCACCGGTCTTGTTCCTTCCCATCGATTCCCGGTGGCTGAAGCCGGTCCACACGCCGACGGCAAGCTCCGGCGTGAAGCCGATGAACCACCCGTCGCCGTAATCATCCGTTGTCCCGGTCTTCCCCGCGCAGGGGATGCGGAGCCCCATCGAACGCGCGCCCTCGCCGGTGCCCTCATCTATGACGGAGCGGAGCATGTCGACGCCGATATAAGCGATGTCGGGCGGGAGAGCCTCCTCGCGATACTCGCGGAACTCTTCGAGAACATTGCCGCTCCGGTCCTCGATCTTCAAGATTACCATCGGCTCGGCCCTGATGCCTTCCGTTGCCAGAATCCCGTATGCGGAGGTCAGCTCGAGGAGGTTCACCTCGAATGATCCGAGCGCGAGGGAGAGGTACGGCATCAGTGGGCTCTTGATGCCCATTCTCTTGGCCTCGTCGACGACGGAGGGGGCGCCGATCTTCTGGAGAAGCTTGATGGCCGGTATGTTGATCGACTCGTTGAATGCATATCGGAGTGAGACGGCCCCGTGAAACTTCTGCGAGAAGTTCCGCGGTTTGTAGACCTCGCGGTTCCACATCTCGACGACGAGCGGCGTGTCGAGGATGATGTCGGAGGGCCTGAATCCCTGCCTGAGCGCCGCCACGTAGATGAAGATCTTGAATGCCGAGCCCGGCTGCCTGGCTGCCTGGATGGCATTGTTCCATTCGCTCTCGCGGAAGTTCCGCCCGCCCACCATTACCTTGATGTGACCGTTTCGAGGATCGAGCGCGATCACGGCGGACTGGAGATACTCGGGCGTAAGCTGCACGCCGGCCTCGAGCGAATCCAGGTACTCGTGCCTCGTAACCTTTCCCTCGATTTTCTGATTCACCTCGAGCACCGTGAGGAACGTCTCCATGCTGTCCTCGGCGACGCGCTGGAGGTGTGGATCGAGTGTGGTGTACACGGTGAGCCCGTCACGGTAGACGGCCTGTGACCCGTACTTTGCCGAGAGTATCTGCCTGATATATTCGGTGAAGTAGGAGGCGAACGAGCCGTCGGTGGTCTCTTGCTGTACGATACCGAGCAGTTTCGTTTTGAGTGTATCGAGCTGCGTTTCGGTAATGGCGCCGAAGTCATACATCGCACCGAGCACGACGTTACGGCGCCGGAGCGCCCGCTCGGGATTCTTGAAAGGATTGTAGCCGTCTGGATTCTTGTTGAGACCGGCCAGCAGCGCGATCTCCTCGTGCGCCAGCTCGTGCGTCGACTTCCCGAAGAATCGCCTCGATGCCGCTTCTATGCCGTAACTGCCGCTGCCGAAATATATCTGGTTGAGATACATCTCGAGTATCTCGTCCTTCGAGTAGGTTCGTTCGATCCTGAGCGCCAGGAGCGCTTCCTTGATCTTGCGGGGAAATGTTTTCTCCTTGGTCAGGAAGAGATCGCGCGAGAGCTGTTGCGTGATGGTGCTCGCTCCCTCTCCGCGGCTCC
>CBFCXB010000579.1:0-1896 GCA_965601905.1 uncultured bacterium
ATCGACAAGTACGGCGCCGTTCCAAATAGTGCTATGCCCGAAACGGAGCATTCGAGCAACACGAGACGGATGAACGCTCTTCTCGACCGGCTCATGCGGAGCGATGCGGCCAGGTTACGGCGGCTCGCCGCTCGGGGGGAGGAGGAATCGACGCTCCAAAGCCTCAAGACCGACATGCTGAAGGATGTGTACCGCATCCTGGCGCTTCATATGGGTGTTCCCCCCGAGCGGTTCACATGGCGCTTCGAGGACAAGGACAATAACATCGTCCGGGAGAAGTACACGCCGCTGTCGTTCTATCGCGAGGCGGTCGGCGTCGATCTCGCCGAATACGTCTCGATATTCGATCACCCGGCGCATTCATACGAGAGGTACTACCGGATCAGGTACTGCCGGAACATGACCGGTGCGCCCGACATGGATTTCATCAATATGGACATCGCGCACCTCAAGAAGTTCGCCCTCGACGCCGTTATGGAGGGCGAACCGGTATGGTTCGCCGCCGACGTGGGCAAGGGAAACGACGGTGAGCACGGCATACTGGCAGTCGATATGTACGATTACGAAGCGCTGTTCGGCGTCGATCCCGCGCTCACGAAGGCGGAGCGGGTGCTGTACCGGGGGAGCACGCCGAATCACGCTATGGTGCTGATCGGCGTGGATATCGACGAGGGAAAACCGGTGAAGTGGCTCGTCGAGAATTCCTGGGGTACCGAGCGGGGGGACAAGGGACGCTGGGCGCTCTATGACGATTGGTTCGATGAGTATGTGTACGCGGTAATCATACACAAGCAGCATCTGCCCGATGACGTTCTCGATCTCCTCGACACCGAGCCGGAGGTTCTCCCCGCCTGGGATCCGATGCGCAGGGCATTTCACTGAAGGTCCCCGCCTTGTTGGAGGACGTCGGACCGATTTCGTAATCTACGATACCGAAGACGGAGGTTCGATATATGCGCAAGCACAACTGGCAGATAATCCTCGGATTTTCGCTCGTAGCGCTCTCGGCGGTACTGTACTTGACCCACTACATGATATTTCACGATCCCCACCATATCTTCCTGTACATGGTGGGAGATATCGCCTTCGTTCCTGTCGAAGTCCTCCTCGTAACCCTGATCATTCATCGTCTCCTCTCCTCTCGTGAGAAGCGCTCGATCATGAACAAACTGAACATGGTGATCGGTGCATTCTTCAGCGAGGTGGGAACGGATCTTCTGGAGATACTGTTTCGTCTCGACGGGGATACCGACTCGCTCCGGAAGCACCTTGTCGTGGGAAACGACTGGACGGCCAAGCGGTTCTCGGGCGTGAGGAAGAGATTCCGGCGTATCGAGTGCAACATCGCGCTCACCACGGATGATCTCGTGGCACTCAAGGAGTACCTCGTCGGAAAACGCAATTTCATGCTGCGGCTCATCGAGAACCAGAGCCTGCTCGAGCACGAATCGTTCACGGATCTCCTGTGGGCCACCTTCCACCTTACCGAGGAGCTCGAGAGGAGGAGAGGATTCGACGATCTGCCCGATGCGGACATGAGGCATCTCGAGACGGACGTCAAGCGCGTGTACCGTGTGATTATTATCCAATGGCTCCTGTACCTCGGCCATCTCAAGAAAAATTATCCGTACCTCTTCTCCCTGTCGCTCAGGACGAACCCGTTCGATTCCGAAGCATCCCCCGTGGTAACGCAGTGAGTGCCGCCTGGAAAAACGTATTGGGCATTTCAATGGGTACCAACGGCATGTCGTTTTTCATCGATCCCATGGGTGTTATCGCGAAGGTGTACGGGAAAGTCAAACCGGCGGAGCACGCCGGCGAGGTGCTCGAGGATCTCGCCGGCCTCACGGCATGAGCCGCCGGCACAACCGCTGAAGTTTCTGTTTCTCGGGATAG
>CBFCXB010000580.1:0-1891 GCA_965601905.1 uncultured bacterium
TGTACATATCCTACGATGGGACGGGGGTTCCAATGGTTCCCTGGGAAACTGGGGGGGGCGTAAGGGTAAACAGGTTGACGGGAGCAGTCGCAGCAGGGAGGTGAAGTTGGGCTGCGTGTTCACCCAGACTGCCGCTGACGCAAAGGGACATCCGATCCGTACTGTGGGCAAGATAATTATGGAGACTCAACGGAAATTGCCTATGGATGGGGAAAGACGGAAGATGGCGGAAAAACATATCGGCTACTTCTCAAGCAACGCCTTTAGGATGCGTTATGGCGAATTTCGCGCTCAAGGCCTGTTCGTCGGTTCCGGCGTCGTAGAGGCCGGCTGCAAGACGGTAATCGGTAAGCGCCTTAAGCAGTCCGGTATGCAGTAGACTGTGCGCGGTGCCAACTTCATCATCGCCCTTCGTTGCTGCTATCTCTCAGACCTGATAGAAGATTTCTGGGAACAGAGAACCGCCTGAAACCCACTTTTATGTCGCAGGCCCATGGAGGGCGCGCCTTCGCGCCGGATCGTATTTGACGGTTGAATAAATAGGTCCGGGAGTGTGTAATGGAGATGAGCAGTCATTGCCGTACATTATACATCGCTCCGGGAGGTGATTCGGTGAACGGACTCAATTACAAATGCCCGAAGTGCTCGAGCATCCAGTACGAAGTCGGGGAGTTCAGGGCGACGGGCGGATTCTTCACAAAGTTGTTCGATATCCAGAGCAAGCATTTCAGCACGGTGACGTGTGCGCGGTGCAAGTACACCGAGATCTACAAGGCTGATAGCAGCATGCTGGGCAACATCTTCGACTTCTTCACAAATTAACGGCGCATTGCACTCCACGAATGAGGTGACCATGAAAACGAATTTTGTTCTCTGCGCATGCGCTATTGTCATTATGATCGCGTCTATCGTGACCGTTGCGGCGGCCGTGGACTCGGGGGCTGCGGCCATCGACACGGCACCGGGCGATCATGAGCGGCTCGAGGCCATGGCGCGGGAATTCGTCACGCTGTGGTCGCGGGGAGAATACGAGAAGGCCACCGCGACGTTCGACGGGACGATGAAGAGCATGATGCCGCCTGAGAAAATGAAGGAGGCCTGGGAATCGCTCATCGCGCGCGTCGGCGAATTCGAGGGCCAGATCGGTACCCGGACGGAGCGGTCGAAGGAATACGACATCGTATTCGTGACGTGCCGCTTCGTGGTTACGCCGATCGACATTAAAATCGTCTACGACGGCGAACGGCATATATCAGGCCTCTGGTTCGTGCCGACGGAGCAGCCCGCCGCCGAGTACGAACCGCCGCCGTATGCGGAGCGCGACGCCTTCCGCGAAGAGGATGTGCGGGTGAGCCCGGGTGAGTGGGAGGTGCCCGGCACCCTGTCGCTCCCTACCGGGGAAGGATCCACTCCCGCAGACGAAGAATACGTTCCAGGCGGCGAAGAATCCTCTCCCGCCGGCACGGGACCTTTTCCCGCCGTCGTGCTGGTCCACGGCTCGGGTCCGAACGACCGCGACGAGACGGTCGGTCCGAACAAGCCGTTCCGCGACCTCGCGTGGGGGCTTGCGACCAAGGGCATCGCCGTTCTCCGCTATGACAAGCGGACAAAGGTGCACGGCGCGAAGATAGTCGCGCTCGAGGGCGGCATCACGATCCGGGAGGAGACGGTAGATGATGCGGTGGCGGCTGCGCGACTACTCCATGATGATCCCAGGATCGACGGCGGACGGATATTCGTGCTCGGTCACAGTCTCGGCGGATACTGCGTCCCGATGATCGGACGACAGGATAAGGGCATCACGGGTTTCATCATCATGGCGGGCGCAACACGGCCGATCGAGGACCTGCTCATCGAGCAGTATACCTACATCTTCTCACTGGACGGGGCG
>CBFCXB010000581.1:0-1875 GCA_965601905.1 uncultured bacterium
AGCCTTCACTCTCGGGGATCTCGATTTTCGCGAATGTACTTCCGGTCATGAATGTCGATCTCAAGGCCTGGGAGCCGAATGAGACATTCGCCGATTTCGTGCACAGCTCGGGGATGAAACCGCTCGGACCGGCAGGCATTTTTCCGTTCCGGAAAGCGGGGACGAAGGAGTACCTCGGACCAGTGGATTCGGGGAGTCCGGTCTTCTCGATTCAGATCGATCCCTCCGGACCGGTCCTGAGCCGTTACAGCCTTCCCGGTGAGAAGGATACCGAGGAAAAGAAGCAATTCTTCATGTGGATGACGCACGGGAACGTCATGTCCGGGTATAACTACAAATACAACGAGACGGACGTATTTCAGCCGCTTCACAAGGCATCGGAGCTCCTTCAATCGACATTCACCATCATGCCCTGTTTCGGGGGCGGCGATTGCGCGAGGTCCGACGAGTCGGACTGGTACAAGCGTCTGATCCTCGGCCATGCCATTCCACCCCAGAAACTTCTCTACAGGGATACGCTGTTATCGACGATCGAGGATCTCATCACGGGACTCGGATATCGAGACGTGGAGATCCATGAACCGGGAACGGAGCTTCGGGTTGTCGAGGGCGCCCAGCAGCGCGTCACCGTCGTGTATTTGCGAAATAGAGGCGGCAAGCCGCTCGATTCGAGGGATGTTTCGATGATCCAGGGGTATCTCAATGACCGCGCCCCGATCGGGAGCCGTATCATCCTGGAAGTGAGGTGACGGGATGTCCGCCAGTGTACTGCCCGTCGATCGTGATAATTACGTCCGGGGCAGGTTGGAAAGCCGGTTTGTTTCAGCGGCGCCGCAGGCCGAATCGGCCGACACCGACGATCTGGCCCTGGTGATACAACGTTACTACGCGTATCGTGTCTGGCGGCACGTGCGCTCCTATATCCTCTCGTCCAGCAACGATGCCATCAGTCTCCACAAGTTGGTCCAAACGGTCATTCGCCTCGGTTTCTCGATCCTGCTCTCGCGAAACAGGGAGGAGGCCCAGGCGTCCGAACTCGTCCTTGTGGAGACGGATTTCACCTGCAGGCGGCTCGGGGGCCAGACGCAGACATTGACGAGCGGTTCGGGTTTTGCACTTGGGCGCGCCGCCATCGGCCGTGATATTGCACTCGGTGCGAGCCCGTCGGAATCGGTCTGGACCCTGACCATCGATGTCGAGCTGAAGATGTCCCAGGCGACAACGCTGCGGCGGCGCCCGGATTTCGTCGAATGTATCATGCGGGCGCTCGAGCGCGCCGTTCCGTTGAACCTCGATTACGTTCTGCGCTTCCATGTCGATGAAGGTGATTACACGATGCGGTTGATGCGACCTAATGCTGCGCAGTTGAAAGCCGGGATAGCGCCTCCTATCGTCGGATTGAATACAGCCCTGGGAAAGGTCAAAGAAAAGGAATCTTGACGTTGCCGCCATGTTCATGCCCGGCGGCACACGGCAGTTATCCTTGTAAGTGGAGGATGCGCCATGCCAAAGGTAGTGTGCCAGGGAGCGATGTGCTCCTGCCCGCTGGGCTCCGCGCCATCAACCTTGAGCGTCACGGGCCAGCAGATCGCCAAGATCGGCGGCATGCTCATCGCCACGATCCAGGACTGTGCACCGGGAATGAATCTGCCGCCCTTCGGCACATGCCAGATCCTCACCGCCTCAGCCATGGGTGTGCCCACGCCCTGCGCCATGGCCCCCGTCGGCACATGGATGCCCGGTTCGATCGTTCAGAAGATCAATAACATTCCCGTCCTGACGGATGCCAGCAAACTAACGTGCGGCATCGGCGGTGTCATCAGCATCGTCAATCCGAGCAATATCATCGAGGATACGAAGTAACTCGAGGGACGC
>CBFCXB010000582.1:0-1875 GCA_965601905.1 uncultured bacterium
CGGAGCGGCCCCGACTCCTCGTATTCTGCGATAACCGCCAGGACGCCGCCTTTCAGGCGGGGTGGATGAAGGACCACGCCCGGCGCTTCCGTCTTCGCGCGCTGATGGCAGAAGGTATGAAGGACGGTCCCGTCTCGATCGGCGGCCTCACACATTACATAGATACGATGCTCGATGAAGAGACGGCGCTGTCCCGCGCGCTCAGTCCGGAAGTGTGGGAGGTCGCGCGCAAGGAAGGAAGCGGCGGGCGACACGACAAGGAGCGGCGAAAATTTCTCCGCATCCAGGTGCTGCGGGAAGTGACCCTTTCGGCCCGGCAATCGATCGGTCTCGAACCGTGGGGCAGGATGAAGATCGAGTACGAGGGATTGGACACATCACTCCAGTGGATACAAAGGAATGCCAATGCGCTTGGCCGTCCTCCCGAGGAGCTTCGTGACGGCGTCGCCAGTGTGCTCGATTATCTCCGGCGCAAGCGCGCGCTGCACGATCCCGAATTAGAGATCTTTGGAAAGTATTGGATGGATGGAGATAGGGAGGTGCTGCAGGGGTACCTGCCGCAAATCGGGAATCCCGTGGGGACCAAGCTCAGGCGGACACCTGATGAGAATGCCAGCGATTGGGCCAAGAAGTTGGTCATACAGTGGCTCAGCCAGCGCGGCGATACGACGATCCGGCAGATCGCGCGCAAGTGGGATGTAGAGGCGGAGCACATCGAAGAATTCCTGGAGGGGCTCTTCGCATTCCTCGTTGAGAATGATCTGCTCACGCCGGTCACATTGAAAGGTTCGCATAAGCGTCCACTTCCCAGAGTCAGCGGGCTCTACCAGGTGAATGCCGATCGCCTCCGCCTTCACGAGAATCACGGCGTGTACCGCTGCACAAGCTGCCGCCGCCTCACGACGCGCGGAACGCCGTATATGAAATGCCCTGCCTGGCGCTGCGACGGCGACCTGAAATTCGTGAAAGAAAATCCCGATAACTACGATCTCCAGCTCCTCGATCAGAGATACTCGATGCTGCGGCCCGAGGAGCATACGGCGATGGTCCCGCATGCCGAGCGTGAGCGGTTGGAGAACCTCTTCAAGGGCGAATCGGAGGCGGTCAACTGCTTCGTCTGCACGCCGACCCTGGAACTCGGTGTCGACATCGGCAAGCTCGATGCCATTCTGATGCGCAACGTGCCGCCGCTCCCGGCGAATTACTGGCAGCGCGCCGGCCGCGCCGGGCGGCGTCACCGGATGGCGGTCGATATGACCTACTGCCGTCCCGTGTCGCACGATCGAGCCTATTTCGCCGATCCGCTCAGGCTGCTTGCGGGCCGGGTGGATCCGCCCGCTTTCAACCTGCGAAACGACGTGATGGTGAAAAAGCACGTGCATGCGACGGTCATCATGCGGCTGCATCAGTACACGCGGGATGAATCGCGAACGGCGGCGGAGCGCCGGCGCATCGCGGATACGCTCCGCGACTGCCTGCCGCAGCAGGTGTCGCACTACCTCTTCGAAAACAAGCTCGTTCGCGAACGACCGGCCGACCTTGCTCCGCTGCGTCGGCTGATCGAGGAGAACCTCGATGATCTCGTTGCGTACGTCGAGGGAGCATTCCGCCAGGGATGGCCCGGGGCCGATAGCGAGGTGACATCTCCCGAGGCGCTGCGCGCGCACGTGGAAGGTATGACCGATGAGCTCGATGCCGTAATCAGGCGCCTGCGGCGGCGTCTGAGCTGGGCGATGGAACAGATCCGCCGCCTCGGTGCGCTGCGAGAGAAGCAGGGCGATCTTGAGCCGGGGGACGACGCGCTCTTCAAACGGTGCGACCTCGTCATCAAGCGGCTCAAGGGCTCGATCCGTCGGAGGAGGCGTGAGGCGGAGG
>CBFCXB010000583.1:0-1868 GCA_965601905.1 uncultured bacterium
TGAACGACGCTTCCACGTGAACAAAATTGCTAAGCATACGGTCGAGCGGCTGGTAGAATTCGGTGAACACCCCCGGCTCCTGTCCGACCTGGAACCCGGTACGCCACTCACCGTTCAGGCGGTTGACGGCCGTACGGGTGTATGCAGCTGCGAGATTGAAGTTGGGGCCTTCGAAGTCCTCGAACACCGCGACGCCGAATTGCAGATAGTTGGGACCCCACGATTTCTCGCGCGCCGTAGCCGTCAACACGGTGTGATCCGACTCCCGGATGATGTCGTAATAGACCGATTCGAAGAGTTCGAGACCATAGATACGGCCCAGATCCTTCTCTAGCCGGTCGACATCGAGGGGAGTTCCGGTCTCCGCGTTTAGCTTCGCGGCGATCACCGCGTCGGCCAGTCGTGATTGGTTGACGATCCTCACCTCGTCGATGATCGGTTCCATGATGCTCCGCCTGCGCTCTTCGCGCTCCGCCAGGTGTTCAAGGTACTCCTCTTCTGACAGAGAGAGCCGCGAGAGTTCGCCGAGGGCGGCTTCCGCGGCGCTGACGCCGATGGGGATCGTCTCGATGACACGATCGAAGGATGCCGTCGTGATGTCTCCAAGATCACCCTGGATGAAAACGTCCTCGTCGGTGAGTGAGGCGATCTGCAGCTCGGTATTGCGCCGTGTAAGGATACTGATAAGCTGATGGGTGATATCCAGCGCCGAGTGTAGCTGCTCGCGCCCTCGCTTCAAGGTGCTGATGTCCACCGCGATGACCACGTCCGCGCCCATCCGGCGCACGACGTCCACGGGCAGGCAAAGGCTGATGCCGCCGTCTACGAGAAGTGCGCCGGCAATCACCCTGGGCGCAAACGCTACCGGTATGGTCATGCTGGCACGTATCGCAAGCGCGAGATCACCGTGGTCCAGCACAACGGCCTCGCCGGTAACGAGGTCGGCGGCGACGGACCGGTAGGGAATGCTCAAATCATCGAAGTCGCGAACCGGCACAACCGGCAGCGTATAGCGCTTCAGGAGCAGATCAATTTTCTGGCCATCGATTACGGCCGGTGGAAACTTGATCATGCCCCCCGACAGGCCCGGCTTGTTCTTGATCAGATAGAGATCATCGTCGCGTTTGCGACGGAACGAGCGATCCTGCCGCCGGGTCTTGTCTATGAATGCATCCTGCCAGTCGACTTGGTAAATCGCTGCCTCGATCTCCTTCGCCGACATACCGGACGCATACAGGCCTCCGACGATGGCACCCATACTGGTTCCGGCGATGTAGTCCACGGGTATGCGGTGCTCCTCCAAGACCTTGAGCACCCCGACGTGCGCTACGCCCCGCGCGCCGCCGCCACTGAGCGCGAGCCCGATCTTCGGTCGCTCCCCGGCGTTGGATAATGCCTCGCCTGCCATTGTCACTACCGGCAGCAGTGCAATGAGAGCAGCGCAAACCGACGGTATCAGGTGCCGATGATTTATCCAGTTCATCATAATAATAAACCCTTTCGAGCCAGCCAGACTTTTTCCTCAGACTACTCCCCGTTTGCCCCTTCAACCGCCCTATCACTTCGTTCACCGCATATTTTCGGCGGAATTACCATCACCATGTGAATATGATCAATCTGCACTTTGTAGCTCACAATCTCGCATCCTGGCATACTCCTCATAGCTTTCGGAAAAGTTTATCCAAATGCCCCATGACGCCAGGATTCAGGATACGGCGGCGATATTTCGTTATCCACACAATATGGTATTCCGTACGATAGGCCCCATGTTCTGATAGTCGTATTTCCATTCCAACAGTATACCATATCGCCGCCTACTCATTCACCCACGGGCATGCCCGTGGAACTCTGCCCTTCGGGTTATTAGA
>CBFCXB010000584.1:0-1866 GCA_965601905.1 uncultured bacterium
CGACTGCCTGATGCAGACGGACGATCACTACGAGGTCTTCGTGGTCGTTCAGGACGAGGACCACAAGCACTACGCCGCGGCCCGCACCGTCGAGACCGGGCTCCGGACTGCGGACGAGGTTGAAATCGTTTCGGGAGTGGGCGCCGGAGAGCTCGTCGTCACCTTCGGCAAGACGATGATCCGCGACGGCGATCTCGTCAAGATCATCAGTGGTGGGGAGGGGAGGTAGGCTGCCATGAACCTGCTCAGGATATTCGTTCAGCGTCCCGTGCTCACCACGATGCTGCTCCTCGCTTTTATCGTGCTCGGATTCTACTCGTACAACCGTCTGGCGGTCGAGTTGATGCCCAACATCGA
This sequence comes from uncultured bacterium, assembly GCA_965601905.1. GTDB lineage: Bacteria > Krumholzibacteriota > Krumholzibacteriia > Krumholzibacteriales > Krumholzibacteriaceae > DATKWS01. The sequence goes on from CBFCXB010000584.1 coordinate 358, forward strand.
GTTCCCGTTCGTGATGGTCACGACCGTCTACCCGGGCGCCTCGCCCGGCGAGGTCGAGAGCCAGGTAACGAAGAAAGTCGAGGATGCCGTATCGACGATCGCCAACGTCAAGGATCTCCAGTCGATCTCGCGCGAGAACGTCTCGATGGTCTTCATCGAGTTCGAACTCGAGACCGACGTCGATCTCGACGCGATCGACGTCAAGGACAAGGTCGATGCGATACAGGCCGATATGCCGGAGGACGCCGAGCAGTCGGTGATCCAGAAGTTCGATATACAGGGATTCCCCATCATGGAGCTCGCCGTGTCGGCGCCGCGGCCGCTCGAGGAGATATACCGGGTTGCCGACAAGGTCATCAAGGAACGGCTCAGCCGCGTCGACGGCGTCGCCGATGTGGCGATCACGGGAAAGCGGGAGCGCGAGATCCGCGTCGAGGTCGATCCCGAACGGTTGCGGCCCTACGATCTCAGCCTTCTCGATGTGATGGGAATAGTCGCCGCGGGCAATCTGAACGTTCCCGCCGGCCACATCACCCGGGGACCGCGCGAGATCACGCTGCGGATGGTGGGTGAGGTCGCCTCTCCCGAGGAGCTGGCCGAATTCCGCCTGCCGCTTCCCTCGGGCGGCTCCGTTCCCCTCTCCGAGGTTGCAGATATACTCGATACGACCGAGGAGCTGCGGGAGTCGTCGACATATAACGGCCAGGCGGTGATCGGTCTTTCGGTCAACAAGCGCTCCGATGGGAACACCGTCCAGATCGCGCATGACGTGTACGAGGCGCTCGATGAGCTGAGGGCCATGGTCGATCCCGATATAGAGATCAACACCTCGTTCGACTCGGCTGTTTTCGTCGAGGAGTCGGTCCGTGACGTCTTGAAGAATATCATGATCGGCATATTTCTCACGGCGATTCTTCTCCTGCTGTTTCTCCATAGCTGGCGCCAGACCGTGATCGCGGCTATCTCGATGCCGACGTCCATCATAGCGACGTATCTCCTCCTCGATGGGTCGGGTTTCACGGTGAACATTATGACGCTGATGGCGCTCGGGATTTCTGTCGGAATCCTCGTGACCAACTCGATCGTCGTGATTGAGAATATCAGCCGTTTCGTCCATGACGGCATGGATCCGCACGAGGCCGCCGTCAAAGGAACCGCGGGAGTCGCCGTGGCGGTGATGGCCTCTACTCTGACCAATGTCGTGGTCTTCACGCCTATCGCGTTCATGAGCGGCATCATCGGCCGGTTCTTCCTCCAGTTCGGTCTCACGGTGGTCTATGCGACCATTTTTTCGCTCATCGTATGCTTCACGATCGTGCCGATGCTCTCGGCGCGGCTGCTCCGCCCCAAGGCAAAGCCGGGGAATGCGCGCTACAACGGCCGCGGCGAACGGCTCGGACGGCGGTGGGATGCCTTCTACACGCGGATGTCGAATGGGTACCGGGATATGCTGGCACGGTTTCTCAGACGCCGCTGGATCCCGATCACCGTGTCCGCCGCCGGACTCAT
>CBFCXB010000585.1:0-1861 GCA_965601905.1 uncultured bacterium
AGCGACGACGATGGGGAACAAGGCCGCCGATGCGAAGATCATTACGTACTGTCTCACCGTGAAGAGCACGATCGAGAAGATCAGGGAGCAGGCACAGAATATCGAGTGAAGCCTCACGTTGCGGGACCGTCCGGCTACGACCGGGGACTGTCAGCCCGATCCATGCAGAGGGAGAGAGGATGCTCCTCAATATCGGATTTGGAAATGTCGTGGCGGCGGAGAAGGTCATTGCCGTCATAAACACCGACTCCGCGCCGATGCGCCGGTACCGCGAAGAGGCACGGCAGAGGGGTAAGCTCGTCGACGCGACACAGGGGCGGAAGACACGCGCCATCATCGTGACCGTATCCGATCACGTGATCCTGTCCGCCGTTGCGGTCGAGACGATCAAGCAGCGGTGGCGGGAAATGGGGCGGTGAGAAGATGGAGGACTGCTCGATAGCCATGACGCGGAACCCGTTCATGGTCGTTATTTCCGGGCCATCGGGAGTCGGAAAGAGCACGATCGTCGCTCGGGTGCTGGAGAGCCGCGATGATATCAGTCTCTCCGTCTCGATGACGACGCGCGGGCCGCGGGAAGGCGAGCGGAACGGCGTGAACTACTTCTTCGTGACGGAGAGCGAGTTCGCCCGGCGTCGCGATAGTGGCGAGCTGCTCGAGTGGGCCACAGTCCACGGCAATCTCTACGGCACGCCGAGTCGCTATGTCGACGAGCAGATCGGCGCGGGACGCCGGGTGCTGCTCGAGATAGACGTTCAGGGCGGAATGAGCGTCAAGAAGAAGCGCTCCGGCGCGGTGCTCGTATTTCTTCTCCCCCCGAGTCTCGAGGAGCTCGAGAAACGGCTGCGCGGCCGCGGCACCGATGATGAAGCGGTCGTGCGGCGCAGGTTGCAGAGCGCCCGGTGGGAGCTCGGCTTCTATGATGCGTACGATTACCTCGTCGTAAACGATGAGATAGAACCATGTGTTGATGACGTCCTCGGCATCATACGCTCCGAATCCCTGCGGCGCGAGAACTCCAGCGCAGTAATTGCCGGGGCCGGGGAAGAATAGCCCCCCCGGCGCAGGCACTTCTCGACTTTCCGCCGTTCCGCTCCGTGCGATGGGACCACGCCCCGGAGTCGTGGCGGCCCTCACTCAAATTCACAGAATGTACCGGCCGGGTAATGGCGAATGGCCGTTTCTGTAAATAGGGGTTTACAGATCCACACGTTTGTGGTACTATTGTTCCGTATAGAAAGCGGCAAGTACATAAAAGCATATACAACGGATACTGTTCAATCAAGAGAATCTGATTTTTGAAACACGAGCCTCATTGAGGCGAGTTCAGGTAATGGGGTGTCGAAGTAAGGGATGAGGGAAATATCGGCGGGTCGACCATCGGGTTTTCGTGCGATCGCCCGCGTTCCCGCGAGCCTTTCCTTCGATACCGTGGACATAAAAGGAGGTGTAAAATGAAAAAGGTGCTACTGATCGCCGTGATGCTCCTCATGCCGGCGGCGCTCACCGCGCAGATCGCGACGATGGGGGTCTTCTTCGACCTCATACCGGGCAGCATGGCGGATTATCCGACGCCATGGCCGGTGACTTTTGACGTCTATGTATACATCCACAATGCGGATGTCTATGTGACCGCCGTCGAGTATCAGCTTCAGACGCCGACCGATCTGGGGCATGCACAGTACCAGATTTCGAGCGTCGGCTACCCCGAGAGATACTCGGTCAGCATGGGAGGTCCGTTCAGCGGACACTCGATCACGTACTGGCCGCCGCTGGATGGTTACAGCCCCGGTTACAATATGATCTGCAAGATCACGGGCTACATCACCGAGCCGTGCTGGAAAAATGGTGGTACTTTGGT
>CBFCXB010000586.1:0-1848 GCA_965601905.1 uncultured bacterium
CCGCCCCGGCGTAAGCGTCACCTGAGCCGTCCACAGGCCGTCCTCCGACAGCCGCATCGGGTTTACGCCGGCCTCCCAGTTGTTGAACGATCCGATTACGCAGACATCCGCGGCGTTCGGATAATCGAGTTTCAATGTTACTGCGGCGAAGCGCATCCCGATCTCGTTGCCGGGCTCCGCCATGGCGTGCCCTGCGGCAAAACGGTGGTACCCGTCGATGAGCGAAGCGACGTCATTGCCGAGCCCCGCAACGGGCAATCCACTCAGGTCGCTGAGGCTGAACGCGATTCGAGCCGGCTCCCGTTCGGTGCTCACCGCGACGAGGATCGAATTGCCGCCCTCGCGCAGGAGTACCGGGCCGGACCGGTCGGCGTCGTATGAGTTCTCCGTCGAGAAAACGAGATCGCCGTTTATCCAGATAGACGCGTCGTTCTCATTTTCGAGGTGCCAGACGGTTTTCAGGGCGGTGGGCGCCCCTATCATCGTGTAGAACAGAAATAGGGAATGTGATCCGGCGCCGGAGAGCCGGGATACGATAACGTGTCCCTCTCGATCGACGGCCTCCGCCGGCACCTCTCGCCACCGTACGGTGCGGCCGTCGGTGGTGCTGTGCGCGGCGAACAGGTTGTCTTGATAATACAGTGCGTGTTTCCATGTCGACGAAATGTTGGTGAGTGGCCCCAGATAGAGCCACCGCAGGGGCCGGACCAGTTTCTCCTCGAAGACGGCTATCGGCTCCCCGTTCAGTTCCAGGGAAAGCGAGAGGGGGTAGATCCCCGGAGGGGCGGTTTTCACGCATGATAGCTCGAGCGGCAGTTTCGTCACCTCGGTTCCCTCCTTGACGAGGAATCGAGCGGGAAGTGCGGGCGTGCAGCGCACGCCCTTGAGGAAGGTGCCTTTCATGACGCCCCGGATATCGTGGTCCGGGGCGTACCGCAGGATGATCTGCACGGTAATAGGATCACTTCCCAGGGTGCGTCCATCGGGAAAGTGAACGACGGCGCGGCGCCCCGGCACGAAACCGATATGCGCGCGCTGGTGTATTTCCACTCGTCGGCCATCATTGAGAAAATCGAAGAAGAAAGGGAAAGTCATGAGGCCCGCGCCCGTGCCTGGGGCTACGGGAAGCGATCTTACGAATCTGAGCGGCTCGGAGCGTGGAGTGATGGAAAGATGCTGGCCGGGTTGCGTAAAACGCCACCTGTTCTCACCGATCTGCAGATAGATGTTGGACAGTTCCAGCGAGTCTATGGCGCTCCCGATCGTCGCCTCGATCTGGATATCCGTCCTGAGGGGGACGGGGCCGTCCGGCAATTCGATCTCCGCTGTGATCCCCGTGCTCCTCATGAAGGTTTTGGAGAGTAAAATCTTCGCCTGGAACAGTTCATCAACGACGAGATCGAGGGATCTGGTAACGAGCTTTTTCGTGCGAGGCGAGAGCGCCCTCCAACGTGACTCGTCGAAAACCTTCCAGATCTGCGTGCCTGATTCGAGATTCCGGTCGATCGTCGAGATGGATGTGAGAAGTCGATTCGCCACTGCAATATGATTCTTGTGACTCTCGAGATCGCACACGGGCGCTTTGAGCGCTGACTCGAGGGATTCGACATCGGTGACGAACCGATAGAGATCGTCGTCGTTCATGAGGGCTTCACGTTGGAAGATGCAGGCTACGGTGCGCATGCCGCCGATTTCCGCGCAGACGGGGAACAGGCGAGGGCCCCGGGTCGGATAGTCGGACCAAAAGCGCAGCCACTGCCTATGCGCCGGAATGATTGAATTCGTTTTGGCCGCGGTCAACGCCGCCGCATCGAGGATACCGGGCATGCCACCTTCGAAATACGGGAG
>CBFCXB010000587.1:0-1846 GCA_965601905.1 uncultured bacterium
ACCAAAACGATCGTCGGGAACCGTAGACAGGATAAAGAAATTACTAGGAAAAAGACAAACAAGCAAAACGATCTGAGATCGACATATGCGCCATCGCATGGGGTATCTCCCTTTCACTGTAACGGTTGAGCGATGAATTGCTCGATAATCCTAGTACGGCGAGCGAGTTGCCGATGTTTCCGCTACTTCATGTCGACACATTTCCTGCCACTGTCTTCCGACGGCGCACTAAAATGGCTCCCCGAACGCAACCCTATTGATGAGCTCTCTCTGTATTGAGACGGTCGCCCAGATGGTGCAGAGAGGACTCCCAATTGCGTTCACCCCCGCTCCGTAATCCGACATGGATCATGAACACCCGGCCACTCCCGGCACAGCGACGTACATCTTGACCCGCCCCCGGTATTCCCCTATCGTCGGTTCCGGCGACCGTCGGCGGAACATTCGCCGACGCTGACGCTTCGCGCCGCCCCAGCGAATGCCGGCTGCAGCGGACAGCTGCAAGCCGCCGCTGAGCCACCAATCTGGAGGTGTAGACATGAAAATACGCGCCATTGCATTGGCCATCATGCTCGTCGCGTTCTCCACCACGTCCCTCGCTCAGGGTTACGACGCCATCGTGCGGAAAGCCGAATCCAAGATCGCCGCTCGGGAGTGGGAAGAGGCACTCGCCCTCTACAAGAAAGCATTGGCGACGGGCGAGTTCAGCTACGCGGATTTCTACAACGCGGCCGTCACCTGCGCGCATCTCGACAGGATCGAGGAGGGCTACTCGTATCTCCACAAGGCCGTTCATGCGGGCCTCCTCGGCGAGGACCGCCTGAGTAAAGATCCGGATCTCGAGATCCTTCGAACGGGTGGCCGCTGGCAGGCCGTCATCGATTCCGTCGAGCAAGAGCTGGAGGCTCTGGAGGAGGCATGTCCGGAGATCCGGGAGGTCGGTCCCGTGGTGGAACTTCCGCCGCCGCGTCTGGACGGCACAGTGACCGTGGAGGCGGCGCTGCAGAACCGGAGATCAATCCGTTCGTACGCAAACGATCCACTGACCCTCGCCGATGTCTCCCAGCTCCTCTGGGCCGCTTACGGAATCACAAAAACCTTCGAGGGCGCGCCGCCCTTCATGCGAGGCGGCTTTCGAGCAGCGCCCTCCGCCGGAGCCCGATTTCCGCTCGAACTCTACCTCGCCGCTTTCGACGTGAAGAGCCTGCCGCCCGGCATCTACTTGTATCAGTCGGAGATTCACACGCTCATGCGGATCTCCGAAGGGGACAAGCGCGCAGAGGTGAGCGAAGCGGCATTCAACCAGGTTCATTTCGAGACGGCGGCTGCCGCCATCGTCTACTCGGCCGTTTACGAGCGGACAACGGTGAAGTACGGCGGACGCGGCCGCGAACGCTACGTGTGCATGGACCTCGGACATTCCGCGGAGAACGTGTATATCCAGGCGTACGCGCTGAAGATCGGCACCTGCGCCATCGGGGCATTCACGGACCTGTGGCTCAGAAAGACCTTCCGAATGACCCGGGTGGAGGAGCCGCTCTACATCATGCCGCTCGGGAGGCTGGAGTAGAGACTGCCATGTCCTGCAGCGCGAGAACCGGCTCCCCGGGCGAGACCCTTCTCACAACCACTCCCTGTTTCACACATTCCGTGGCGGCGACGGAAGGTCAATTCCCGTCCTTCGCGTTCTCGTCCCTGCGCCCGCTGCTGTAAAGGCCGATCAGCTTTATGACCTTTCCCCGTTCGTCGTACCCGAAGGAAAGGCGGAAGAAATCGAGATCCCCGACCCGAAACAGGTCCTCTCCCATGGGGACGAGCCTGTACTGGGGACCGTTCTCTCTCTGAT
>CBFCXB010000588.1:0-1844 GCA_965601905.1 uncultured bacterium
TTTATATCGACCGGGCTCGTACTGAAGAAGAACGGATTATCGTCGTTCCGCTCGAGAAACTGGCCGTTCACCTGGAGGCGGTCACCCACATCCAGCGTCCCGTCTATCCCCCAGTAGTGATGCTTGTTCTCGACCGTTCTTCCCGCATTGAGCCGCACCGAGTTGCAGAGGTACGCGAAGCCGCCGACGCGCACGGGACCGATGCTCTGCGAGAGCCGCAGAAACACGTTCTTCCAGTCGTCCTCGTCGAAGCTGCCCGCGAACGCCTCGTCCTTGCCGTTTCCATTCACGATCTCGACCACCGCGTCGAGGCCGAATGGTGAGCCGTACGTTATCATGAATCCCCGGTCGTAGGTGAGGTTGGTGGGGGAACCCCCGACCTTCACGCGGTACGCCTGGTAATCCTCGTACGTGAGCCGCAGCTCACGCTTGAAGATTGGATCGGAAACCTGGAACTGCCCGACCATGACATCCAGATCGAGCCCAAAGAGATTGTTGAAATGGAGGTAGGCATCCTCGATCCCCGCCACCTCGCCCCGCTCCGACATGTAGAAATAGAAATAGTAACCGATATGATCCGAGATGCTTCCACCCGACATCAGCTTCATGCCGTACGGGGCCTTGAGATCGGTGACGTCCTTCTTGTCCTGGTACGTGTAATCGGCGAAGATATCGATTCTCACCGCAACCGGCAGCTCGCGCTGGAGCATGAGGAGATCGTCTCCCGTGTCGTGGAAATAGCGGGCCGGTTCCTTTCCCTCGAGACGGAAGGCGTTGCCGGCGAAATCCTCACCGTACGGTTTCAGGCGGGGAGCGGGCGCGTGACACGTGGTACAGGACATCTTGTATTTGCGCGCAAAGGCGGGTATCGCGCCGCACTCATCGGGCACAAGAACGGCGGCGGCGACCGCCACGGCGATTATGCACATCATCGCGCGCCCCGCTCTACGGATCGTATTCGACATATCACCCCTCCCTGTTTGTAATGGTTCGTGCGCACTCCCGCACACGATAGCATTATCTTCTACCAGTACACAACGTCAAACCACGTCTCCGCCCCGTTGACCTTGATGATCCGGGTCTCGTCCGGCGGGACCTCGAGGTAATCGGCCACCGACTTCACGAGGCGCCGGTAGTTGAGCTCCGCCGTGATCGTCACGCGCCCCTCCGCGATCTCCTCGGGGAGGGTCCAGGTGAACGTCTCGATCTTGGTCTCTCGCGGGCCGATGCGGTAATCGGCGCCCTGGGACACCGTATTCCACTGGGCGATCGTACGCCGTCCCTTCGGATCGAAATAGGGAAGGCAGAAGATCCGGTCCCCCTCGGGAAGCGAATCGCGGGGCAGCCCGGCGAAGCCGGGCTCGCCGCGCATTTCACCGATATCCTGATAGACGAGCTCGTTGCTCGTGATCGTGTGCTCCTCACCCTCGAATCCCTTCACGTCGACCGGCAGGTGGTAACTCGCGCCGGCCGCATCGACGGCGGTGACGCGCAGCCAGAGCTGGCGCTCCTCGGCCGAGCCCGACGGCACCTTGTGCCCGCACTTCCCGTTGAAGAGCTGCACGCTGATCACGATGCGATCGCCCGGTTCCGCCTCGCGCTCGTCGGGATGCATCCGCACCTCGATCGAGCCGCCAACCTTGCCGGGATCGTGCGCCCCGTGGAAGAGGTGCTGCGCGATGTCGGGATGTTCTTTCGGGGCCGTGTTGGCGTTCCGGCCGGGCGCGCGCGGCATGTGGCACACATGGCAGGGGACACCCTCCGCCGCGTACGGTCCCTCTTTCCACTCGAGCTGCGTCGACTTGACCCAGACGCCGAACGGCGACTTCTCGTTGTGGCACGTG
>CBFCXB010000589.1:0-1835 GCA_965601905.1 uncultured bacterium
CCCCGATTTGAAATAGAGAATCTCTAGCCTCGGGCGGTATGCCACCGTGTTCGATTCCCTGGAATGCACCAGCACGAAACGCTCGTCGGCGGTGCCGGCCGCCTTGATTAGAACACCGTGGTTCGATGATGGTTCACGGAACCATCGAAGCACGAGCCCCCCGGGCAGCGAGAAGGTGATAACCGAATCGGCGCGGACCGTTTGCGTGTCTACCGGAGGGTACAGAATATCCCCGCCCGGCATCAGCCAGTCTTTCGCCCCGTCCGCCGTCAGCCACGAGACGCCCTCTAAGCGTCCGCCGGGTCCCTCTTCCCATGAGCCGGGAATGACCTGGGGCACCTCCACCTCGTACGCCTCGAGAACGAGCGAGTCGGCGAGCTGCGATTCGATGCGGAGTGTGAGCCGCGCGTCGAGCACCGCCGAGCATCCGCTGAGACCGGAGAGATCCATCCTGACGAGAAGCCGCCGCTCGTAGTAATCGCTGCCGGTGTAAACGGTCCCCAGCGTGTCGAGAACGGCCGCGCCGAAGTTGCCCTCGACAAACTCCGGTTTCGGACCGTCCTTGATCACGGCGTCCCGGGTGCCGAAATACGTCTCGTACGGGTGTACGCCGTCCTGGAACGTTATCTCGAGGGTGTCACGCTGCGAGTTCTGCGAGGGAGGAAATCCGTTGTCCTCGCTACATCCCGTTGCAATGAGCAGGCCGAGCGCGCAGGCGATGACGGCGAACGGTTTCATCTATCGACCGCCCTTGAGTGATCTGAAATCCTTTGGATCGATGCCGTGCTTCTTTATGAGATCGTGGAGTGTCGGCCGGCTCACCGCCAGCTCCTGGGCCGCCGCCGAGACGTTGCCGGTCGAGTTGATCAGCGCACGTGTGATCAGCCGGTGCTCCAGCTCGTCACGCGCCTCCCTGAGCGTTTTCCCGGGGAGAAAGCTCGTCTCGTGAGGCGCTCCCGCTCCCGCGGCGGGCACCTCCGCATGCGGCAGGTCCAGGTCCTCCGGACGAATAACCTTCCCAGGCGCCATGATGACGGCGCGCCGAAGCCTGTTCTCGAGCTCGCGGACGTTTCCCGGCCAGGGGTAGGTGTGAAGTGTTTCCAGCGCGGCGTCGCTGAAGCCGCGCTGGTTCTTGGCGTATTCCCTGTTGAAGCGGTTGAGGAAGTACATCGTGAGCAGCGTCACGTCATCGTCGCGCTCGCGCAGCGGGGGAAGGTCGACGCTGATCGTATTGATCCGGTAGAACAGATCCTCGCGAAAGGTGTGTTTCTCGATCATCTCGTGCAGGTTTCTGTTGGTGGCGGCGATGATGCGCACGTCCACCCCGATCGGTTCACGCGCGCCGACCCTCTCGATTACCTGATCCTGGAGGAAGCGGAGTATTTTCACCTGAAGCGCCAGAGGCAGTTCGCCGATCTCGTCGAGAAATACCGTTCCGCCGTCGGCCACCTCGAACTTGCCCGGGCGGGACGTGTGGGCGCCGGTGAAGCTCCCCTTCTCGTGACCGAAGAGCTCGCTCTCGAGGAGGTTTTCGGGGATCGCCCCGCAGTTGATCGGGACGAACGGTTTGTCCCGCCGGGGACTTCTCCGATGGATGGCGCTCGCGACGAGTTCTTTGCCCGTCCCGCTCTCGCCGGTGATCAGGATTGCTACATCGGTCGGCGCGACCCGCTTCACCGTGTCGAAAACAGAGATCATTCGATCGGAGAGGGCGATGATTCCCTCGAATTCATGCCGCTCGCCCGCGCGCCTGCGCAGCGAGGCGAGCTCCGCCTCGAGCGAGATGAGCCGCACGGCCCTGAGACGCAGGATGCGGAGCTCGTCGATCACCACCG
>CBFCXB010000590.1:0-1835 GCA_965601905.1 uncultured bacterium
CATGCACGGCTCCGCCTTGATCCGGGACGGGATGAGCATTCTCACCCACTGCAACGCGGGGGGGCTCGCGGCGGCCGGGTACGGTACCGCGCTCGGTGTGCTGTACCGGGCATACGAGGAGGGAAAGCGGTTCACCGTTTACGCCGATGAAACGCGGCCGCTGCTGCAGGGGGCGCGGATAACGACATGGGAGTTGCAGAGGCGCGGAATCGAGACGGTCCTGCTGTGTGATAACGCAGCCGCGTCACTGTTTGCGGCAGGCCGAATCGACGCGGCAATCGTCGGGGCGGATCGGATTGCGGCGAATGGGGATACGGCGAACAAGATCGGCACACTGGGTGTGGCTATTCTCTGCGGGCGGTTCGGGAAGCCGTTCTATGTCGCCGCACCATGGTCGACGTTCGATACGAGGCTCGCTTCCGGGTCGGGGATACCGATCGAGGAGCGCGGCGGCGCTGAAGTCACGGCGTTCTGGGGACGCGAAACGGCCCCCCGCGGCACCGCCGTCTACAACCCGGCCTTCGATGTGACCCCGGCGGCCCTCGTAACGGCGATCGTTACCGAGCGCGGGATCATGGAGCGGCCCGACGAGCGAGAAATCACGCGATTCGCCGCTCGTTCCGGGTGAAACATGACGCATGGGGAGTACGTTTCGCGAACCGCGTAGCAGTTCCTTCCGCGGTCCGATGGAGACGGGGCTGTAGTGGTGTTCTTCGCAATCTAATGTTTGCAATGAATGGAACTTGACATAATGCTCGGTTGCGTGTATATTGTTACACTTCGATTTCCACGAGATGTCTATTGTTCGGAGGAGTGGAATGCAAAAAACGACCATCCTGAAGCAGGGTCAGTTCGAGCGGAACTGGTTCGTCATCGACGCCAGCGGCAAAACGCTCGGCAGGCTGGCTTCGAAGGTGGCCACAGTGCTTCGCGGTAAGGGAAAACCGGGATACGCACCGTTCATGGATGTCGGTGATTTTGTCATCGTTGTCAATGCGGAAAAGGTGCATGTAACGGGGAAGAAGCAAGAGGAGAAGCATTATTGGCGATATACCGGTTATCCCAGCGGGCTGCGGTTGACATCGTTCAAGGATGCCATCGCGAAAGACCCGAGATTCGTGATCAGGCATGCGGTGAAAGGGATGCTTCCCCACAACCGGCTGGGCCGGAGGCTTATCAAGAAGCTCAAGGTGTATCCGGGCCCGAAACATCCCCACGCGGCACAGAAGCCGGAAGTTATGGATTTATAATGTATTAAAACCGGTGCGTTATGTAGCACATGAAGTGTAACATCAACTTCCGTGAAAGGGGGTGTTGGTTTGGCGAAGGAGATGTACCACGCTGTCGGCAGGAGAAAATCATCAGTGGCGCGCGTGTTCCTCTGTGAGGGCAAGGGGGCGATCTCGGTCAATGGCAAGCAACTGAGGGAATACATGAAACGGGACAGTCTGGCGCTTCAGGTGATGCAGCCCCTCGAGATCACCAATGCGCAGAGCAAGTATGATATCAAAGCGACGGTCAAGGGCGGCGGAATCTCGGGTCAGGCGGGAGCACTCCGCCTCGGTATCGCTCGTGCGATTCTCTTGCACGACGATTCTCAGAAAAAGGTGCTCAAGTCTGGTGGATTCCTGACGAGGGACCCCCGCGAGAAGGAACGGAAGAAGTACGGCCAGCCGGGAGCACGGAAGAAGTTCCAGTTCTCGAAGCGATAGAATTCTATTACACACATCCCACCCGGCGATCCCCGGTGTCCCCCGAAAACGGGGGATGGGAATAACGGCGTAACGGGGGATGGAGGATTAACCGAAGGAGGCATGGATAGATGGACGTCACCA
>CBFCXB010000591.1:0-1811 GCA_965601905.1 uncultured bacterium
ATATCTTTGAACGCCGCAGCCCGCTGCGGAGGCGATCAACATCCGCGTGCCCCCTTTCACCGCCGAAGCAACTCGACCATCTCACGCACGGCGCGCTCGATGCCGACAAAGACGGCCCGCGCCATGATGCTGTGGCCGATATTCATCTCCTCTATCTCGGGGATCAGAACGAGCGGGTGGACGTTGTGGTACGTTAGCCCGTGACCGGCATGGACGCGCAACCCGTACTTCCTCGCGGCGGTCGCCGCATCCCTGACAGCGCCCAGTTTGACGTCCCTCTCGAGGCGCGAGGCATTGGCATATTCTCCCGTGTGGATCTCGACAGCATGGAAGCCGAGACGCGCTGTTTCCTTGATCTGCGCGAGGTCGGGCCCGACGAACGCGGTCACCTCGATGCCTCCCTCTCCCAGTGCCTTGACCACGGGCGCCACCGAATCGCTGAGACGCACGAGATCCAGTCCCCCCTCGGTCGTGACCTCCTCGCGGCGCTCGGGTACGAGGCACACCGAATCGGGGCGGAGCGCCAATGCAATCTCCTGCATCCCGGGTGTCGCCGCTATTTCGAGATTTATCATCGTTTGGGCCATCTCGCTGATCAGGCGCGCGTCCCGGTTCTGGATGTGCCGCCGGTCCTCCCTGAGGTGAAAGGTGATTTGGTCCGCGCCGCCCTGCTCGGCCAGCATGGCGGCGGTGACGGGGTCCGGCTCGGTGGTTTTTCTCACTTCCCGGAGCGTCGCGACATGGTCCACGTTGACCCCAAGCCTGATTCGATTCAAGAATCTCCTCCTTGTATCTGGGCCACGGTTACTCGTTCGATCATTGCCGACACGGTGACGAATCCGACGCCCTCGCGCTTCGCCCGCCCGATAAACCACCGCAGGTCCTCGAGGCTGTCCTTGCGTACGTGCATGATCGCGAGGGCATTTCCCTTCCGCGCGGCGATGGAGAGGAGCTTTTCCATGTTCGCCCTCGTCTCCTCACCGCGGTTATCGATAAACATGTCATTGCCGAGGCTCGGCACACCCTCCTTGCGGGCGATCTCCCCGACAACCGAGCGGGGCGAGGTCATGCTGTCGATAAAGTAGAGACCCGCATCGCGGCACACATCGAGCACCGCCTTCATGACGCGGCGGTCCGTGGTGGCCCGGGAGCCCATATGATTGTTCATGCCCGACACGCCGGGTGTCGATCGCAGCGCATCGCGAACCACCCTCTTGATCTCGCCCGTCTCCATGCCGACGCGTACGAGGGGTATCTCGCCGTAATCATCCGATCCGGTTTCCGGTTCCATCGGGAGGTGGCAGAGTGCCTCCTTGCCAGCCTCCCGCGCCTTCCCGCATATCTTCTCCGAGTACCGGAGTCCCGGTATCACGGAGATCGTGAAATCTATCTCCAGCGAGAGAAATCCGCGAACGAGGCGGTTGAAGAAATACCCGAAATCGTCGACGATCAGGGCGATCTCGGGGCCTCCGGCCCGCCGGAGGCCGGCGGGAGCCAACCTGCGATCCTTCCTGATCACGCACCGGTGCGTCACCGCACGCCGCGTGCCGATCTCGAACTCGATACTGCGTCCTCCCTGTATCTCGCGGCATGAACGCACCCTTCCACCTCCCTCGCGCACGGCACGGTCGATGGCGCTGTTTATCCTTATGAAAGATGCATCCTTCGGGACGGTGGCACGGTACTGCACGATATCGTGGGTTTCTCTCTCCGCACCCTGCCGCTCGACCTCGATCGCGTCACGCCCGATACCGGCGACAAGAAGCGCTCCGCCAATCCGATCTCCCAGGTCGTGCTGTACCTGTTCGAAT
>CBFCXB010000592.1:0-1810 GCA_965601905.1 uncultured bacterium
GGTCAGCTGCGAGCTGCCGCTGAGCCGCAATTCTTCGGCCGAGCGGCGGCGAGGGGCTGCGCTTGCGGAGAAATTCCACCGGCGGGAGTGATTCCGCGGCCCGATGGGGAGAGAATGTTAAACGGTATGCACTCTGATGGTGGTGAATCCCCACGACATTCCGCCTATCACGCGCTGTTATTTTGTTGCACCGAAAACATCGATGGGTATATAGTCCAGAAACGCGGCTTCGAACCGTGAAACCGCCGGTGCATGGAAGCTTTTCAATGTACGCATCGGGAGTGCATCGCACAGATCGCACACATATACATACGAGGCCGGCGCCGCTCAGGCGGGCGCCCGACAGTTGCAGGAGGTGTTGCATGGCGAAAACGAAAAAATCGATTCCCATTGTCGCCGAGGGGGAGGGTTCCTTTATACAGCCCATCGATCCAGAGGGATTCAGGGAATGGAACCGCACAAAGAACAAGAAGCTCGTCGACAAGATGATGACCGATGAGGAAACGATTGAGAAGTTTGTGAAATCGGGTGATTACATCGGCTTCGAGCTGTACGGAACCGTACGGTGCCCGATGACCCTCACGCGCGCACTCGTCCGCTCGGGAAAGACCGACTTCCGGATCGTAGGTCAGGGTGTGCACGAACTCGATCTCCTCTTCGCGATGGACATGGTCAGGGAAATAGATTTCACCTATATCGGCCTCGAGGTATACGGCGTCGACTCGAACGTCCGGCGCGCCGTCGAGAGTGGCCGCGTGAAGAACATCGTCGAGTGGAGCAATGCGGCGATCACGTGGCGTTTCAAGGCGGCGGCGATGGGCATACCATTCCTGCCGACCAAGAGCATGCTCGGAACCGATACCCTGAGACGCAGCGCGGCCAAGGTAATCGAGTGCCCGTTCTCGGGCGACAAGGTCGCCCTGATTCCCGCCCTCGTGATCGACGTCGGATTCATCCACGTCGCCCGCGCCGACAAGTGCGGCAACTGCCAGATCGACGGAATCAGCGGATTCGCCCTCGAGATGTCCCGGGCGTGCAAGTACCTCATCGTGAGCGCCGAGGAGATCATCGATACGGAGGATATCCGCAAGTCCCCCGACAAGACGATCATTCCCTATTACCTCGTGGACGCCGTCGTGCACGCGCCGTACGGCTCGTGGCCCGGCGAGATGGCCGGGTACTACGATCGTGACGAGGATCACTACCGGATGTACGTCGAGAAGCAGAAGACCGAGGAGGGGATGCAGGCGTACGTCAAGGAATGGTGCCTCGACCTGCCAGATCACCAGGCGTTGATCGACAAGGTGGGCATGGACCGTCTCAAGAGTTTCGATATCAAAGGGGGTGCGTCATGAGCGAGAAGTACAGTCCATCGGAGCTCCTCATCTGTCTCGCCTCCCGTGTTATGGAGGATGGGACGACCGCGTTCATCGGCACCGGCATCCCGATGCTGGCGGCAAGCCTCGCCCAGAGCATGCACGCCCCGAATCTCGTCGCCGTCTTCGAGTTCGGCGGAACGGGAGCGATCCTCGAGAAGCTGCCCCTCGCCGTCGGGGATATGCGGACATACAACAAGGCCCTCCACGCCGCAGGTATCTGCTACGTCATGGAGGCCTCGCAGCGCGGTTTCATCGAGTACGGATTTCTCGGCGGGGCGCAGATCGACCCGTACGGCAACCTCAACTCCACCGTGATCGGCGATGTTCTAAAGCCGAAGGTGCGCCTGCCGGGTAGCGGCGGCGCCAATGACGTGGGGAGCAGCTGCTGGCGCACTATCGCCATCATGCCCCACGACAAGCGGCGGTTCGTC
>CBFCXB010000593.1:0-1770 GCA_965601905.1 uncultured bacterium
GTATCGAATTCTGTCCTTTGGCATCTATTTTGACCTCCCGGCGTCCCCTGCTCGGATTGAAACTCTCGCGGAGCGGAACACGGGGCGTCACGGCGCCGAACGACTCTCCTCCCTCCATTTTTCTTTTCGTCCTATCCTTCGATACGATCGCCGCCACACGGTCCGTCACATCGATCGGCCGGTATGTATCCATCATCACGACCCGATCGGCCGCATCGAAATAATCGCCCGACCCACCCATGACGAGAATGGTCGAAACACCGAGATCACGGTGCAGGAGCCTGACCGTATCGAGAAACGGCGTGATCGGCTCCTTCCCCTTCTCCACGAGTGACTGCATCCTCTCGTCGCGAATCATGAAATTAGTCGCCGAGGTGTCCTCATCGATCAAGAGGAGCCGGCACCCCACCTCGAGCGCCTCGATGATATTCGCAGCCTGCGAGGTCGACCCGCTCGCGTTGGCGGTGGTGAAGGAGGCCGTATCGGTGCCAAACGGCAGGTCGTTGATGAAGGGCCTGATATCGACGCCGGCGATGCTCCTGCCGTCCTCCGATCTGATCTTGACCGCATCACCGCGGGTCACGACGAGCTCGCGGCCGTCACCGGGGATATGGTTGTACACCCCACGCTCCAGCGCGCGCAGCAACGTCGATTTTCCATGAAATCCGCCGCCGACGATCAGTGTGATACCCTCGGGAATTCCCATGCCGTCGACCGGTCCTGCATGCGGCAGCGTAACGGTCACCCGCATCGATCGGGGCGAGGCGAACGGCACCACACGGGCACCCCTGCACTCCGCGAGCGATCTGTCATCGACGCCGCTATGACGCGGTAAAACGGCGCCCTCGGCGATGAATCCGACCAGTCCCTTTGCGGCGAGCATCTCCCTGAGCGTATCCTGGTCCTCGTTGGCGTCGATATGCCGGGTCAGGTGACCGGCGTCGATATTCTCGTACCGGAGGGAGTCCAGCGCAACCCGCGGGATCTCATCGCACAGGATCGACTCCGCCTCGCGACCGAGCACCCGTCGTCCCACCGCGGGGAGCCCCACGCGGAATCGAATCTCGACGTCACCGCCGTCCACAAGACACGATGTGCGCTCGAGTATTTCCTGGAACGGCTCATCGATAAGAACCGCACCGCTCTTTCCGCTCCCCCTCCTTCCTGAGACATGCGTGCTGATGGCGGCGGCGAATGCGCGTGAAAGGTAATCCTCCAGGGCGATTCGCCTCGAGCGATTCGCGTAGGTGCCCTCGGGAAAGCGGGCCTCGCGCGCCGGGAAAAGCACCCGCACACGCGAGGGTGCGGCAAATGGATCTCCCTGCACATGATCGATGGACAGCTCGTAACCGCCGAAATGGTACCGGCCCTTGATATCCTTGTATGCCTTGTATCCCCGGCCGTCGATTCTCTGCAGTATCCTTCGTAATCTCTCCACCGTTGTCCTTCACCCTCCCTCCCGGAATCGGGAAACACACGGGGAGCCATAGCTCACCGGCTATTCCTTTCACCGTGCATGTCCGGTATATCGCCTCCTATAGTACACGGTGGCATGCACACGTAAAAGTATAATCGGATCGTTTCGGATCGTTTCGGGATGAACAGAATCGAAAGGCGACCGGCCGCCCCGTCCAAAGAATCCGCTCCCGGCAGGTGGATTTCGTCCTGATCCCCCCCCGCCGAATCGCGGAAACCGCCCGAAGTCCCCGGGACAACTTCAGCTTGACCGGCCGTTTCCCATTCGTTACACATGGTATACGCACCGGGAGC
>CBFCXB010000594.1:0-1744 GCA_965601905.1 uncultured bacterium
GTCCCCACGAAGCAGATGGTCCATGCGGTTCGATTTCGTGCGGACATCGAGCGTCATGCCGCTGCCGTTGAGCATGGCGAGGATGTCCCGGGTCGTCCCGGTCAGCTCATCCATGGCGAGGCTGTCGCCCAGTTCGCCGGTCGTGAGACGCACTGTGGATCCCTCGGCCCGCACACGCCCTATCTCCCCGGCAAGGTCATCCGTGTTCGTGAACACGACGAGGCGCCGGTGCTCGAGGTAGGAGCGGAGGTAGCAGTACGAGCAGGAGAAGGGGCAGTTCAGCATCGTGACGAGGTACCGTTCGCAGCAGGGTGGCGCGTCACGAGGCGTGGTGAATTTCTTCACGAATGCGCCCCGGTGACGCATCAGGATCAGTGATGTCCGCTCGCCGGGCTCCGCGGCGATCAGATCCCGCGCGTCCGGCACGACATCGGCGGGAACCGGGTCCAGCCGCTCCCGCACGCGGACGGTGAGGGGATCGCGCACGGATTCGCGGTCGATGATGAGTTTCTGTATCTGTTGTCGCCACATGGGATAAAGCCGCGCCTCGTGACTCACGTTTCACATGTCCGCAGTATATTTTTATTAATAATCGTCGTAATACCCACCGCCGCGGCGCAGCCACTGGATCGTACCGCCGGCCATCGCGTAGATCAGGGCGATGCCGGCGAGAAATCCGCCGATGTGGGCGAACCAAGCGATGCCGCCCGTGGCCAGTCCTCCCAGCGAGGTGAGCCCGCTGATGAGCTGGATGACGAACCAGAACACGATGATGACAAATGCCGGTAAGACAGTGAGACGGATGAAAATGAAAAGAAACATCAGCGTCAAGATCCGGGCGCGGGGGTACGCGATGAGGTAGGCGCCGAGAATGCCGGCTATGGCGCCGCTCGCGCCGACCGTGGGTATGATCGAGGAGGGATCGGACGCGATGTGGAGCGCGTGCGCCGCCAGCCCGCAGATGAAGTAGAAGAGGATGAATTTCACCGGGCCGAGGATGTCCTCGATGTTGTTACCGAAGATCCAGAGGTAGAGCATGTTGCCGCCGAGGTGGAGGATGCTGCCGTGCAGGAACATCGAGGTGAACAGCGTCAGGAATATCGGCTTGGGGCCGGGGTAATGGACGATGTGGTATCCCATCCGCCCCACGAGGTCCGTCATGTGCGTGATCTCGAAGGGAGTCGCGCCGAGGGAGGCGGCGATCGCGTGAAGTCCCGCCTGGCCCTGCGCCATCTGGTAGAGAAAGACGAGGATGTTGATGACGATCAGCGAGATCGTGACGACCGGCCTGCGTCTGGTCGGATTGATGTCTTTGAGCGGCAGGAACATACTTAATTATATATAGGGCCGCAGCCCTGAATAAAAGAATTTTTTCCGTACGGTGCCATGCCTGCGGCGCGGCATGCCCGTGGTTCGCAATCTCCGCGGCGCCCGCTCAGTCCATACGGATGGCGATCTTGAAGCTCGCCGGTTCCCCAGCGCGCTCGAACGCCCGGGGCCATTCCCTGAACGGGTACACGGCGGTGAGGAATGGTTGCGTAGCGATCTCTTCCAGCGCGAGCAGCCGCAGGGCCGTATCGAACGGCCCGCAGCGGGAGCCCACGATCGTGATCTCATCGACGACGGCGGGGGCGAAATTCCAGGTGAAGGCGCTGTGATACGTTGATTTCAGGACGACGGTTCCCTGCGGCCTCGTGAGGTCGATCGCCGTGGGGAGCCCCTCCGGAGAGCCCGTGCACTCTAT
>CBFCXB010000595.1:0-1726 GCA_965601905.1 uncultured bacterium
CACTGCCGCGCGCACGCCGCGCGTGTCCTGATCGAGAACCAGCGCGATCACGAAAACGGCGAGCAGGAGAAAGGTCACGAGTGTCGTCGCCAGGAGGCTCCCCTCGTAGAGGAGAAAATGCCCGTAGAGCAGCGTCAGAACGGCGGCGAAGAGGCCGATCGGCCCTCCCCGCGACCTCTTCCCCCTACCGGGCACTGAGAGGAGGGTGCCGGCCCGGTAGGCGAGAAGTATCGTGAAGAGACCGATCACGCCCTGAAGGATGCGCGCCGCCGTGAGGGAGTCGCCGAAGAGACGAAACACCAGAACGAGAAACGCCGGATAGAGCGGATTGAACGAGATCGCGCCCCCGGGCATTCCGCTTCCCCCCAGCAATTGCATCGAGAGCTCATAGTAGAACCTCGTATCGAGCACGAGCAGATCGTTGAGATCGGAGCCGGCAAGCTGCGCGAAGTAGACGATCCGTACCACGAGCCCCGCCGTTAACACGAGGAGAAGCATCACGAACGGGCGGTTTATCCTTTGTATCGTCATCGCCATCCTACCTCTTCCGGGTTCACCTCGATGTCAGCGTGGCGCCCGGGTGATGCGAGCAATCATTTTCATGATGCCAGGCGCCTCCCGCCAGAGCAACACAAACCCGCTCACCGTCTCCCGCAGCCGAACGGCGGACCCCCGCAGCAGGGCCGCCACGAGACGGACGAACGGCTCGACAACCAGTGTGCACAGGGCGATCGTAACGGCGGCCGGTGGGGCGAAGTGCTTGTACGCGTAGACGAGCCTGCTGCGCAGTACGTAGAAGAGGCGCCTGCCCCGGTCGGTTTCGGACGCACCGCCTCCCTTATGATACGCGGCGGCATCGGCCAGATAGACGCTTTTCCACCCGGCATTATGCATCCGGCGCGAGAAGTCGAGCTCCTCCATGTACACGAAGAACCGTTCGTCGAATCCGCCGAGCGCACGGAACACCTCGCGGCGCACCATGAAGAAGGCGCCCGTTACCTGATCGACGACGCGTGTCTCGTCGTGGGGCCAGTTGATCATGCGGTAGCTCGGGAAGAGACGCGGGAAGAGGATATCGAGACCGAGCGACCGCGAGAGAAAATGCCGCGCGGCCGGAAAGCGGGCGCAGGCGCGGTGCGGCGCGCCGTCGTCACCGACGAGTTTGATGCCGACGACGCCGATCCGTTCTTTTTCCACGTGCTCCACGCCGGTTTGTTCCATCTCCACGTGCTCCATGCCGGTTTGTTTTGTTCCCCGCTGTTCCATGAAAGCGACGGGGACGGAGAGCGAATCGGCGAAGAGCCGTGTGTCGGGATTGAGAAAGAGGAGGTAATCCGCCGCGCCTCCGGCCGCGCTTCCGACTGCGCCTCCCGCCGCGCCTCCGACTGCGCTTCCCGCCGCGCTTCCCGCTGCGCCCCCGGCTGCGCTTCTGACTGCGCTTCCCGCCGCGCCCTGGTTGCAGGCCGCGGCGAACCCCCTGTTATCCGGATTCCGTATGATCCCGAGTGGTATGCCGGCATCGCCGGTGAGTTCCGCCGGAACATCCGCCGATTCGTCGGTCGAGGCGTTATCGACGACGCATACCCGCAGCAGCTCGAATCCGTTTCGACGGGCGGCGGCGATCGATTCGAGGCAGGCGGCGAGCCGGCCGCCCGTGTTCCAGTTCACGATGATGATATCGAGAGTGGCCATTGTTCCGTTATTCCGCTTCACCCTCCCCACGATT
>CBFCXB010000596.1:0-1714 GCA_965601905.1 uncultured bacterium
TATGTTCAGGCTGGTGACAAGGATATCCTCGAGTATTATGTAGAGCTGGGATGCCCGCTCGACAAGGACGGCGACCGGGAAGAAGACGAAATGCGGGGCAGGTACGATCTCGGTAAGACCGACAAGCTGACCAACGACTAACATTCGGTTAGTTACGGTCGACAGTTAGAGGGGGGCGGGAGGCCGTCCCCCTCCTTTTCTGCCGCGGCTTTTTCCACGATTCGCATAGAGCCGAAACGCCGGGACTCGCTAATTTCCGAACATGCCCTTGATGGTTCCCCAGCTTGCTTCTTGCGTGTCGCACAGGCAACCGCATTCAGGATCCAATTCGGTGTAATTGATGTAGAGGTCTATGAATCTGATACACGGTTCGGTGGGATAGCCGGGTTCGCAGTTCGCGAACCGGTATACGCCGATATCGGGGTGCGGGCAGATCTCGACGTGGTTCTTCGTCGCATCGTTCACATAGTGAATCTGATGGGCAATCCAGAACCAATCCGTCTGGCACGCGATGAAGCAGACGCTGAGTCCGCTCGGCAGATCGCCGAGCGACACGGAAATGATCGGGTCGTTCCAGGTCACCGTGCTCTGAATCACATTCGCCGGATAGCAGATCATGAATTAAGCGCGGATCTGGCCGCGGATACTCGGCAGGCTCCATATCCACATCTCTACGGGATAGAGACCCGTACCGTTGACGCACCAGCACGAACGCCCCTCGTCGGCGAACAACCCTATGTAGCCGGTGGAAGGCAGCTCGGCGAAGGCGGCGCTCTATACCTCGGAAATCGACGCCGGTTGATTCGGATGTAATGAAATCCTTGAAAAAAACGCTACGGTGCTGTTAGATAGTCGTGTGCCGGGGTGGCGGAATTGGTAGACGCAGCGGACTTAAAATCCGCTGGTGCTAAGCACCGT
The DNA here is from genome assembly GCA_965601905.1 of uncultured bacterium. Lineage (GTDB taxonomy): Bacteria > Krumholzibacteriota > Krumholzibacteriia > Krumholzibacteriales > Krumholzibacteriaceae > DATKWS01. Next base: position 919 of record CBFCXB010000596.1, read on the forward strand.
GCGGGTTCGACTCCCGCCCTCGGCATTAATCATACCAGGGCTTGCATGATGGAAATAAAGGAACGACATTCGAATTCATTCTCGGGATTCTGGCGCGGTCTCCTCGCGCATCTCGCCTATTACGTCGTCGCACCGCGCGTACTCGCCACGATTCTGCACAAGGTCAGGGGAGTGCGCATCAATCACGCGCGGCGCGTTCGCATAGACGCCCACGTTACTATTGAACCGCTCTATCCGGAGCTCGTCGAGATCGAGGAGGGCGTGTTCATAACGAGCGGCGTGACGATCGTCGCCCACATGACGCCGACGCCGCTATTGCGCACGGTGATGGGGGGGATGCGGTTCGAACGGGTGCGCATCGAGCGGGGTGCATATATCGGAGTCAATGCGACGATACTGCCCGGCGTGACGATCGGCGAGGGAGCCGTCATCGGCGCCGGTTCGGTCGTGACGAAGGACGTGCCCCCGTACTGCGTGGCGGTGGGCAATCCGGCCCGGGTGATCAAGCGGATCGGCGGGGCTCCGCGCTGAGTCATTGACCGCCTCGCGCCCGTCGGATCGGCGGGGCTCCGCGCTGAGTCATTGACCGCCTCGCGCCCGTCGGCTACATTGAATGGTATGCGATCGGAAGATACGATACGGCTCGAGCGAGCGCTGAGGGACTGGGAGCGCGAGCTGCTCGGGGAGTGTGATCTCTACCTCGTCGGCGGCATCGTGCGGGACCTCCTGCGCGGGAAGCGGTACGACTCGCTCGACGAGGACTACCTCGCCGTAGGCGTAGATCTCGAACGGCTCG
>CBFCXB010000597.1:0-1714 GCA_965601905.1 uncultured bacterium
GTTCCGCGTCGTCACGCCGTCGCTCACGATCGTCGACGGCATCCTCGCCATGGCGGGGAACGGTCCCGGATCGGGCGATCCGTACGACCTCGGCCTACTGATCGCGGGACGCGATGCGGTGGCCGTCGATACGGTCGCCGCCGACATCGTCGGTTTCAAGCGCGGGTCGATCGACACGACGCGCATCGCGACGGCGTTGGGATTGGGCGAGGGTGATCCGGACCGCATTGAAATCATCGGCAGCGGCGCCGACGAGAGGCCGGATGGTTTCAGCCTGCCGTCGAATCTCAGAGTGCGGCTCGTTCCCCGCGCATTTGCGCGGCTCATCGCCCCGCTCGTCTGGGTCAGACCTGAGATCGATCCGGCCACATGCACGGGGTGCGGTTTCTGCGCCGAGAGCTGCCCCGTCGAGACGATACACCGGAACGGCAGCGTCTACGTCATCGATGACGCGCACTGCGTGCAGTGCCTCTGCTGCCACGAGCTCTGTCCCGAGAAGAGCATCGAGATCAAGCTCAGCTGGCTCGCACGGTTCATCGCGTGAGGAGATCGCACTGAACGGATACTGGAAACGATTCAGACACCGGTGTGAGTTGGCCGGTGTGCGCCTCCTCATTGCGCTTCCCGCAATTTTCCCCTACCGGTTCTCGGTCAGGCTCGGTGGACTTCTCGGTATCGTCGCCTTCGATTTCGTCAGGATACGGCGGCGCGTGACGCTGGAGAATCTTGCCCGTGCGCTCGGGGAGCGGCTCGACGAGCTTGAACGCGTGTGTATCGGGAGACGGTCGTACGTCAACTTCGCCAAGTCGATGGTCGAATTCGCCTCGCTGGAACGGTTGAAACGCGATACGCTCCGGCGGCTCGTCACCCTTCATGGGAAGGAGCATCTCGAGGCGGCGCTCTCGCGCGGGCGCGGCGCCGTCGTCGTGGCGGGGCACTTCGGCAGCTGGGAGCTTCTCGGCGCCGCGGCGGTGGCGTACGGATTCCCCGCCGATTTTCTCGTCGGCGAGCAGACGAACAGGCTGGTGGACGACCTGATGAACCGGCTGCGGAGTGATGCCGGAATCGGGATCATCGCACGCGGCATAGCGGCGCGGGGCGTATTCACCTCGCTCAAGAAGAACAGGATCGTGGCGCTTCTCTCCGATCAGGATGCACGCAAGGCCGGCATCTTCGTCGATTTCTTCGGCACGGCCGCCTCGACCTACCCGGGCGCCGCCCAGTTTGCGTATCGCGCCAACTGTCCGATCGTTTTCTGCTATATCGTTCGGCGCTCCGGCGAAACGCACGACGTGTTCTTCGTCCCGCCTATAGAGGTTCGAACAGATGAGGAGAGGGAACAAGAGGTCGCGAGGCTCACGGCGGCCCACACCGAGGCGCTCGAGCGGTGCGTCACCCGTTACCCGGATCACTACTTCTGGGCCCACCGGCGATGGAAAACAAGGCCGCCGTCCTCTTCGGATTAATGTTTCTTTTCTTCTTCCCCCGGCAGGTTCATCTGGAATCCGATAGGAGGGAGAACCTGCTTGCCGCCGCGAAGCTGTATTTCCCCGAAGGTTTTTTCGTACTTCTCGATGGTTCGGCTGAGGACCACATAAAGGGATTTCGCCGTCTGCGGGGTCATCACGATACGGCTGTGCACCTTGGCCTTCTTGAGCCCCGGAAGTATCCTCGCGAAATCAACGATGAACTCGGACGCCGTGTGGGCGGTCAA
>CBFCXB010000598.1:0-1710 GCA_965601905.1 uncultured bacterium
GAACGGGCGGGTGGCGGTGATCGGTACGACCGCCACGATCACCTCGAACGCCTACGTCGAGGCGCTCAGTGCGATCGATCCCGGCCTCGAGCTATGGACGCGTCCCTGCCCGCTGTTCGTGCCGCTCGTCGAGGAGGGATGGCTCGACAACGAGGTGACGTATCTCACGGCGAAGGCATACCTCGAGCCGGTAATCGAATTCGGGGCGGACACATTGGTTCTCGGATGCACGCATTACCCGCTGCTCAAAGATGTGCTGTCGAGGGTGCTCGGCGGCGGGGTGACATTGGTCGATTCCGCAGAGCAGACGGCCGGCGAGGTGGCGCGGGTGCTCGAGGAGAGGAATTTGCAAAATGACCGGCCCGGCCCAGGGCGGTTCACCGTGTACGTGAGCGATATCCCCTACCTCATCAAGGAGGTCGGCGAGCGGTTCCTCGGGAGGGCCATAGAAACGGTCGAGCGGATCAGATTGTAGCGAGTAACATTGGAGGTTGCATGGCACGCGCGGACGGACGCAGAAGCAATGAACTGAGACCGTTGAAGATACATTGCCGGTATCTGAAGAGCGTCAGGGAATCGGTCCTCGTCGAAATGGGAAATACGCGGGTGATCTGCGTCGCAACCGTGGAGGAATCGGTCCCGTCGTTTCTTCGCGGCTCGGGGCAGGGGTGGATAACGGGAGAGTACGGAATGCTCCCGCGGTCGAGCCCGTCGCGCATACCGCGTGAGTCGATCCGGGGGCGCGTCAAGGGACGCACCCACGAGATCCAGCGCCTGATCGGCCGCTCGCTCAGGGCGGCGGTCGATCTGCGCGCGCTCGGTGAGCGGACGATCATGATCGACTGCGATGTCATAGAGGCCGACGGCGGGACACGGACCGCGGCGATAAACGGCGGATTCGTGGCCCTGGTCGAGGCGCTGCGGGGGATCGGGCTCGGGCTGGAACGGACGGCTCTCACGAGCTTCGTCGCGGCGGTCAGTGTCGGGATCGTCGATGGTAGGGTGCTGTGTGATCTCGACTACGGCGAGGACTCCACCGCCGGGGTCGATATGAACGTCGTCATGAACGACCGCGCCGAGTACATAGAGGTGCAGGGGACGGCCGAGGGAGCGGCCTTCGGCGAGGATGACCTCGCGCGCATGCTGAAAACGGCCGGCCGCGGTATCAAGCAGCTTATCAGGGCACAGAAAAAGGCGCTGCGGTGGAAGTGAGGATCTTCCTCTTATAAATGTAAATACTCAAGATTTAGCTGCGACTCCACGGACAAGGTGTTTCTTGAAATGTTTAACAAATAGCTATGGGATGGTAAAGATATAGCTACGGTATTCGGAAAATGTTTCATTGTGTGGGCTTTTTTGGGGCTCCTCGCCTACAACGGCGCAAGCCCCGTCCGGCGGCCGAGTGTTCTCTGGGAAACCGATCTGTTCGATGAAGGCAGCATACAGGGCTATTCCGGGTATCATGTTCTTCTCTATCCGTTAATAAGCGATGTGATCGGGGATGCCTCTCCGGAGATAATAACCGGATTGCATTACGGCGGTTACAATTATATGTATCTGCTCGACGGTCGGAACGGTTCAATACTATGGGAAGAAAAAGTGGGGGGAGGGATGTATCATTCCATTTCCGTTGTTGATGATGGGGAGAAGTCGAAAAAGCTTGTCGTGGGAACAAAAGATCACCATTTCTATATATTCGATGCCGGAACG
>CBFCXB010000599.1:0-1707 GCA_965601905.1 uncultured bacterium
CATCACACACGTCGCGAACCCGTTCCAAAACATCGTCCGGAGCACGGTTGTGGAGGATTTTTGCAGCGCCGTCCCCGATTTCTGCCGGGACTGCAAGCTCGCCGGCACCTGTGCGGGAGGGTGCAAGGCGGACGCCCTCTCCTACTTCGGCACCCTCGCCAAACCGGACCCCTTCGTCGAAATATGGAAGCATCATGCAGTGAAGAAACGTTAGATCGACGCTAATCGAACCATGCGCACCGAATATCCCAGATTTCGCCGGGACCTGATTACGAGCACGATCGAGCAATCGGGAACCGTGTACTACGTAATCAAGGATCCCGTCACCAGGCGGTTTTTCCGCTTCAGGGAGCCGGAGCATTTTATCGCCGCCGCGCTCGACGGCACCGTATCGCTCGACGGGATCCAGCGGAGGTTCAGAGATCGGTTCGGGGACGAGATGCCGCGCGAGAAGTTGGAGGCGTTCATCGACCGGCTCGGGGAGCTCTGCCTCATCGAGAGCGAGCTGACCGAGCGGGAGCTCGCGCGCCGGCAGCGCGAGGGGAGCAGGGGGGGCGGGCTCATGGGGAGGTTCCTCTACCTGAGGATAAAGGCATTCGATCCCGACCGCTTCTTCGATTCCCTCGTCCCGCGTATCGGCTTTCTCTTCACGCGCCGTTTCGTGCTGCTCGCCATCCTCGTGACACTCGTTGCGGTGGCGATCGTCGCCTCGAACTGGGACGATTACGCCGCGCAGGTCGGCGAGATCCTCGTGCCGCGGTCGATACTGACCTTCTTTATCGTCATGCTCCTCGTGACCGGTTTGCACGAGCTGGCGCACGGTGTCACGTGCAAGCACTTCGGCGGGCGTGTCCACGAGATGGGCTTCATGCTGATATACTTCCTACCGGCATTCTACAGCAATGTGAGCGACGCCTGGCTCTTCACGGAGAAGCGCCGGCGGCTGTGGGTCTCGTTCGCGGGGGTGTTCTTTCAGATCTTCATATGGGCCCTCGCGGTGATCGTCTGGCGAATGATCGATATGGAGACGTGGTTGAGCGAGGCGTGCTGCATCGCCATCGCGACATCGGGACTCACGGCGGTATTCAATTTCAATCCCCTCATCAAACTCGACGGGTACTACCTGCTCAGCGACATGCTCGACGTTCCCAATCTCAGGCGGGAGGCGTTCCAGTATCTCGGGGGGAGTATAAAACGGCTCTTCAGCGCATCGACCGGAGAGACGAGGAAGGTCACCTCGCGGGAGAAGCGCATATATCTCCTCTACGGCGTCGCGGCGGCCGTCTATTCGTTCGGGCTGCTGCTTTTCATATTCGTCAAGATAGCGGATTTCGTCTTTTCTCAATTTCACGGTTCAGGATTGGTGGTTCTTTTGGGTATAATGGTACTCGCGTTCACCGGCTTGCTGGAACGGTGGACCGTGCGGATTTATAGCCTCTTCAGCGAGGGGGGTATACCGGGCATGAGCCGACGCAGGAAGATCGGATGGTGGGTCACCGTCGCCGTTGTCGCGCTGGTGCTGGTCTTCGGCGTGTGGGAGCTCAAGATATCGGGCAAATTCGAGCTGCTCCCGCGATCGCGTGCTCACGTGCGGACCGAGGTCGCCGGCACGATCGAGGAGCTGTATGTCGGGGAGGGTGATACCGTCGGGCAGGGGGATCTGATCGCCCGCCTCGACGATACGGAGCTGGAGGCGGAGATCGGGAA
>CBFCXB010000600.1:0-1706 GCA_965601905.1 uncultured bacterium
CATGGCGGCGAACGGCGATCCCGACATCCATACACTGCTCCTTCCCGCCGACGCGCACCGCACGATAAACGCGCTCCAGAGGGCGGCGGACATCGTACTGCAGAAATCGATACGTGAGGGATTCGGGCTGACGGTGACCGAGGCAATGTGGAAGACGAAACCAGTCATCGGCGGAGATACGGGCGGCATCAGGATGCAGGTCGTGAACCACCATACGGGATTTCTCGTGACGACACCCGCCGGCGCGGCACTGCGGTCGCGGTACCTCCTCTTCCACCGTGACAAGCTCCGTGAGATGGGAAAGAAGGCGAAGGTGTTCGTGAAGGAAAACTTTCTTCTCACCCGGCATCTCCGTGAATATCTGACCCTGATGGTCACGCTGATACACGGGCGGGGGGAACGGATCGAACTCGATTGAACGCCGCCGACGTTCACCGGTTGTGGTTCATTATGAAACTGCTCAATTCCGAATTCGACATCGAAAAATTCTTCGACGGGCTTGGACGGTCCACCGAATCCATTCTCATCATCGATTATGACGGAACCCTTGCGCCCTTCCGGAAGGACCGTGACCGGGCCGTGCCGTATCCCGGCGTGCGCCGCTCGATCGATGACATCATGGAGCGGAGCGGAAGCCGTGTCTTCGTGGTGAGCGGCCGGAGCGCCGGGGATGTGCGGTCCCTCCTCGGATTCAGGAAATTGCCCGAGATCTGGGGATGCCACGGTTGGGAGCGGATGATGCCCGACGCTTCGCTCCGCATGCCGGAGATCGATGAACGGCATCGCAGCGGATTGCAAGAGGCCCTCTCGTGGGCCGAGGCGAAAGGGCTCGCGTCGCGGTGCGAACGCAAGGTCGCGTGCCTCGCCTTTCACTGGCGCGGCCTGGCGTCAGCATCGATCCCCTCCATGTGTGAAGCGGTCGAGCGGGGGTGGGGGGACATCGCCGATCGGGATGGCATGGAGCTCAGGGATTTCAATGGCGGCATCGAGCTCCGTATCCCCGGCAGGGACAAGGGAACCGCCGTACAAACGATTCTGGATGAAGCCGCCCCGGGCGCGGCGATCGCATATCTCGGAGACGACCGCACCGACGAGGACGCGTTCAGGGCGCTCAAGGGAAACGGCCTCACGGTCCTGGTCAATGAATCGTTTCATGCCACGACAGCCGATCTGTGGCTGATACCGCCCCGGGAGCTTCTCGAATTTCTCTCACGATGGACCAGCACATGTGGAGACGACAATGAAACCTTCCATTAAACGACTCGTCATAACATCCAACCGGCTTCCGTTCGTGCTCGAACGTGACGGCAACGGTTGGCGCTACAGGCCCGGCTCCGGGGGGCTCGTGACGGCACTCGCTCCCGTTCTCAGGGACCGCGGGGGGCTGTGGATCGGGTGGCCGGGAACGCTGGGCGTCACCGGCGCCGATCTGGCGGAGCCTCTCGAATTCGCCTCGAGCAAGGCCGGTTTCTCGATGAAGGCCGTACCGTTGGACGAAGACGAGGTTGCCGAGTACTACATCGGCCTCTCCAACGAGGTCATCTGGCCCCTTTTTCACGATCTCCAGGCATACTGCAACTTCGACCCGTCTTACTGGAACATGTACAAGAAGATCAACAATCGCTTCGCCGCGGTCATCGCGGACAACACCGGCAAGAACGATTTCGTGTGGGTGCACGATTATCACCTCATGAATGTGGCCCAGG
>CBFCXB010000601.1:0-1699 GCA_965601905.1 uncultured bacterium
GATTGAAAATCCGTGTGTCGACGGTTCGATTCCGCCCCTTCCCACCATTTTCTTTGTATTGACAGTCTCCAACTGCTAAATTATCCTCATATTGCGTGTGGTTCGATAGAGGAGCCGTATATACGATATGGACGGGAAATTGATGGCCGCGATAACAGCGGCAATCGAGGCATACATAGCATCCGAGGAGAGGCCGGCCCGGCGTGGATTCATCCAGCGACTCAACCGCTGGAAAATGGCGGCCCGCCGCGAAACGATGGCCAAGCGTAACCTCACGGTGCGCGGAGATCCACGCCGCATGCGTCTGGGCAGGTATTCATTGTTCTAACGCACCCGGCCTCGCACGCTGCATGGTGGGGGGGGGTATGTCACAGAAGCGGGGAAAAGACGCGAACATGATTCCCCTGAAAATTACCGATACAACCTTCCGGGACGGGCACCAGTCGACGCTCGCAACCCGTTTCCGCACGGAGGATATGCTTCCGATCGCGGAGCGGATGGATGAGGTCGGGTTTCACTCGATGGAGGTCTGGGGGGGAGCGACCTTCGATGTTACCACGCGTTTTCTCAACGAGGACCCGTGGGATCGACTCATAGAGCTGAAAAAACGGATCAAGAAGACGCCGCTCATGATGCTGCTGCGGGGGCAGAATCTCGTCGGATACCGGAACTATGCGGATGATGTGGTGGAGGCGTTCATCGAGCAGGCCGCCGAGGCCGGAATCGACATCTTCAGGGTGTTCGACGCCCTGAACGACGAGCGGAATTTCGAAACCTCGTTTCGTATCATAAAGCGCTGCGGCAAGCACGTACAGGGGACGATCTCGTACTCGCTCACCGAGCGCCGGATGGGCGGGCCGGTGTTCAATCTCGATTATTACATCGCGAAGGCGCGCATCTTCGAGGAGATGGGCGCGGATTCACTCTGCATCAAGGATATGGCCGGTCTGATGAACCCGTACGATGCGCACGAGCTCATTGCGGCTCTGAAGCGTACGGTACAAATACCGACCCAGCTGCACTGCCACTACACCAGTGGGATGGCCTCGATGAGCTACATGAAGGCTATCGAGGCGGGGGTCGACGTCATCGATTGCGCGCTGGCGCCGTTCGGGCTCCGCTCGTCCGAGCCGGCCGTTGAACCGATCGTCGCATCTCTCAGGGGGACACCGCGGGACACGGGGCTCGATATCGATCGCCTGTTCGAGCTGGGTGAGCACGTTGAGACGGTGGCGCCGAAATACCGCCGGTTCCTCAACACGACGCGGATGGCGGTGATCGATACGGGTGTCCTCGAGCACCAGATCCCCGGCGGGATGCTCACCAATCTCGTGAGCCAGCTCAGGGAAGCCGACGCCCTCGACAGGATCAACGAGGTATATGAGGAGATTCCCCGCACGCGCAAGGAGCTCGGATACCCGCCGCTCGTCACGCCGACCAGCCAGATCGTCGGCATACAGGCGGTGCAGAACGTCCTCTTCGGGCGTTACAAGATGATCAGCGCACAGGTGAAGGATTACGCGTACGGGCTGTACGGCAAGCCGCCTGTCGCGATGGACAAGAAGGTGCAGAAGCTCGCCCTCAAGGGGTATCCCCGCGGCGATACACCGATCACCTGCCGGGCGGCCGACATGCTCGAGCCCGAGATGGACGCGGCCCGTGGAGCGGTGAAGGAACTCGCCAAAAACGAGAGGGATGT
>CBFCXB010000602.1:0-1690 GCA_965601905.1 uncultured bacterium
GGAGCAACATCGACGTCTACGCGCAGAATTTCGATGCGAATGGAATGATGCGGTGGGCGGCGAACGGCGTTACCATCTGCACCGCCTCCAACACAGCCATAAGAATGATCCCTCCGCGTATCGCCGGGGGCGGTTCCGGGGGCGCGGTCATAGCGTGGCTCGATGAGCGCACCGGGCATGAGAACGTCTACGCGATGAAGGTGACGACGGGAGGTCCGGTCGCAGCGCACCTGCGGAGCTTTTCCTCGTCGGTTGTTAAAGACGGCATCAGGCTCGATTGGGTGCTGTCCGAGGCGACGCCGGATATAGAATTCGCCGCGCTGCGGGCGGAGGGCGGCAGCGAGAATTTCTTCGAGATCGACGATGCCGGTATCTCGCGGGACGGAACATCATTTACGTTTGTGGACGGCGGGGCGGATCCGGGACGCACATACGGGTACCGCGTCGATTACATAGATAATGACGGCCGCAGGACGCTTTTCGAGACCGAGCTGATTACAATCCCCACCGCGGGCCTCGTTCTTCACCAGAACCATCCCAATCCGTTCAATCCGACGACGACGATCGAGTTCTATCTGCCGCGGAAGGAAACAGTGCGGTTGGAGATATATGATATACAGGGCCGGATGGCCGTTCTTCTCATCGACGGTGAGCGGGATCGGGGTGCGCATGCAATCGAATGGAACGGAAAGAACGGGCATGGCGATTCCGTCGGCTCGGGAGTCTATTTCTACCGGCTCGTCGCGGACAAGGAAACGATAACGCGCAAGATGCTGCTCGTGCGGTGATGCCGGTTGCGCTGAAGCCGGTGAGCCGATCGCGGTCCATATTGCATCGAACGTTGATATGCTGCATCGTATCCGTTCTTTTCGTTTCAACGTTGAGACTGTTTCGGGTGTGATTCTTATTGCACGTCCCGCGACTGCTCGTCGAAGAGCACGCGGTACAGCCCGCCGGACTGATACAGCTCGTTGTGGGTTCCCGACTCGACGAGCCGCCCATCGCTGAGGACGAAGATGCGGTCGGCGTTCGTGACACTGGTGAGGCGGTGGGCGATGAGGATGACCGTCCGCCCGCGGATCGCCTCGAAGTAACGCGAGAGGACCCGTCGTTCCGTGCGGGGGTCGAGGGCCGAGGTCGCCTCATCGAGAATGTGGATGCGCGGCGCCTTGAGGAGCGCACGCGCCAGGGCGAGCCTCTGGCGCTCGCCGCCGGAGATGAGCAGCCCCTGCTCGCCGACGACGGTCTCCATTCCTTCCGGCAGGTTGGATATGAACTCCCCCAATCCGGTCACTTCAAGAGCTTCGATAAGTTCGGCATCGGAAGCATCGGGCCGTGCCAGGCGCAGGTTGCCCGCGATCGTATCGTGGAAGAGTTGCGTCTCCTGCGGGACGAGACCGACCGCGCGGTGCAGGCTCCTCAGCTTCCAGAGCCGTACATCGAGATCATCGATGGAGACGGTACCCTGCTGGGGATCGAGATAGCGGGCGGCGAGGGCGGCGAGGGTGGATTTACCGCTCCCGGAGGGGCCCACCAGGGCGATCACCTGTCCCGGTTCCACCGTCATCGTGACATCATCGAGCGCGCGAGTGCCGCCCGGCCATGTCAGGCTGACTCCCGTGAGCCGTATCGCACCCGCCGGCTCCGGAGGTGTCGTCGCCTCATCGTGCTCGGTGATATCGGGCTCCCT
>CBFCXB010000603.1:0-1687 GCA_965601905.1 uncultured bacterium
CAATCTCGGTTTCATCTTCCAGAAACGTGAAAATGTGGACAGCGCCATTACCTACTACGAGAAGACGGTTCTCGCCAAACCCGACGATGCAACGACGCTGGGGTCTCTCGCCACGATGTATGGGGACAAGGGAGATCGGGAGAAGAAGATAGAATATCTGTACAAGGCGATGGAGGCGGCGCCGGACAACTACCGGTTCAAAACGCAGCTGGGAAGCGAGTTTTTCAACAACAAGGAGTACGACAAGGCGATTCCGATATACGAGGACCTCGTCGCGAAGTACCCCGATATGGCGGCCTACCACCAGCGTCTCGGATTCGCGCTCTCGCAGTCCGACCGGAAGGCCGAGGCGCCGGCGGTTCTGGAAAAAGCGATCGAGCTGAAGGGCGACGATCCCTATATCATCGCCATTCTCGCCAAAATCTACAACGAGAACGGGCAGTACCAGAAGGCGATCGAGAAGTCGCGACAGGGGCTCGCGCTGAATGCGGGCCAGGAGGCGTTTCTCAATTACCAGTGGGGTGAGGCGCTCTCCAAACTCAGACAGTTCGATGGGGCGATCGCGAAGTTCCAGAAGGTAGTGAGCTATAAGGATCCCACATGGACTGAGCCGGCCCGAAAACAGATCGACAGGCAGGAGAAGCTCAAGAAGCGCGAGGAGGCGCTCAAGGAAAAGGAACGCTGGGAATAAGATGCTTGCCCCGACGTTTTCATTTCGGATGATGGAGCCTCCCCTCAGGCGGGAGGCTCTTTTCTTTTCAATCTACCGTGAGCGAGCGATGCGTTCGTCGGAGAGCGGACGGAGGTGACAGATGCGCCGTCCTCCCGAGCGCGCCGCGTCATGTGAGAGAGGAGGTTCGACCGATGCCGCATGTCAATTACAGGAGGGGGCCGGTGCCGTGCGTAGCCCTGACCATCGTGGTAATTCTCGTGTTCGCTTCAGCCGCCGCGCCCACATACCCGGATCGGCCGTCCGGAAGGGACGCGTTGACCGATTCGATAGGCGCCGATTCAGTTGCCGCCGCTTCAGGTGATTCGACGCTGGAATCGGCGGAGTCAACGCCGAATCCTCGTATCGGTATCGTTCTCGAGAAGGGCGGAGAGATCGTTATCGAGCTGTTTCCCGATAAGGCGCCGCTTGCCACCGAGCGGATCCTTTTACTTGTCAGAGAGGGATTCTACGACGGCCTGAAATTCCACCGCGTGGAATCATACCTGGTGCAGACCGGCCAGGAAGAGTCGGAACTGCCGCCGGTGGAGGGCGAGATGTTTTCCCAGTCTATTCGACATGAAATCGGGATGGTGGGTATGGCCCGCCTGCTGGACGATTACGATTCCGCCACGACGCAGTTCTACATCATGAAGGAGCACCACGCCCGGCTGAACGGCGAATACACTCTCTTCGGCCGTGTCGTTCAGGGTATGGATCTCGTGGAAAAGATCAAGAAAGGATGGAAGATCGAGAAGATCACCGTGCTACCGTGAGTGCGTCGCGCAAGGGGAGTGCAAGGTGGATTGATATCGACCTGAAGGCTTCCGCCGGTATGCCGGCGCCGCGCGCCATGTACTCTCCCTTATCCGATGTAATGTATTGACCCGATCGTGGCTTCCGTTATATAATATATTAATTAGCCTTAATCCGTCATTCTTTTGGGTGTAAATGTTTGGCCGGGCGCGTAGGGACGGC
>CBFCXB010000604.1:0-1686 GCA_965601905.1 uncultured bacterium
GATCGACAACCTCGCATCGATCACGGCCGATCTCAAGAAGCTCATCGCGGATAACGCCCCCCATTTCGAGAAGGGACTGTTATCGTTCAGGAGTTCCGCCGAGCGGGTCGACGGATTCCTCGATCGCAACACGGCTCACCTCGACAGCGTCGTGGTGTCCCTGCGGGATGTGACGGGAGAGCTTCCCGAGCTGCTTGAACGTCTACGGGATGTAACCGACTCGCTCTCCGAGCTTGCCGAGTACCTCGAAACGGACGAAAGCACTCTCGGCGCCCTTCTCCGTGACCGGGTGTTTCTCGACAAGCTTGAGGGAACGGTCGGCAGCCTCGATGAGTTGATCAAGGATATCAAAAAGAATCCCAAGAAATACCTCAAGGTCGAAATCTTCTGATCGTCGCATGCGGGGGGCGCGCACCGGGGAGTAGTAACATGAAACGAGATACAATCGTCTGTATCATAGCTGCTGCCGGCAGGGGGATCCGCTTCGGGCGCCAGATGCCCAAGAGTTTCTACCCGGTGGAGGGGCGTACGCTTCTCGTGCGGTCGATCGAGGGCCTGGACGCATGGAAAGGGATATCCCGGTACATAGTTGTGGTGCCGGCCGGTTGGGAAAAACAGGGGCGGGAACGGCTCGAGAGCGAAATCCCCGGGCTCGACTGCACGGTCCTTCCCGGGGGCGAGACCCGTCAGGAATCGGTTTCGATCGGGCTCGAACGGGTGGGGGATGCCGATCTTGTCATCGTGCACGACGCGTGCCGTCCCATCGTTTCCGCCGCCCTCATAGAGCGGGTGGTTGAAGCGGCGCGTGCGCGGGGCGCGGCGGTCCCGGTGCTCGAAGCGACCGATACGCTGGGGCGCCTTCGGGACGAGGTGCTGGAGGGGATCATCCCGCGAGAGCGGGTCGTCGGGATACAGACGCCGCAAGCCTTCAGCACCGAGGTGCTGCGGGCGGCGTTCGAGACGGCCGACGAGACGATCCGGTCCGCCACCGACGAGAGCTCGCTCGTGCTCGCCGCCGGTCATCCGGTCAAGGCGGTCGAGGGAGAGCGGTGGAACATCAAGGTGACGGTCAAGGAGGATCTTACCATCGTCGCCGCCCTTCTCGCGGGCAAACGGCTCGAGCTGCCGGAGTTTGAATAAAGGAATACGCAATCATGAATTCGACGCCCTGCAGGATCGGTGTCGGATACGATATTCATCCACTCGTCGAGGGGCGGCCGCTCATGCTCGGCGGCGTCCGTGTGGAATACGAGAAGGGGCTGGCGGGTCACTCCGATGCCGATGTGTTGATTCACGCCCGGTGCGACGCGCTGCTCGGGGCGCTCGGCCTCGGCGATCTCGGCGAGCACTTCCCCGAGACGGAGGAGTTCCGGGATATTTCGAGCATGAGGATACTCGAGGAGGTCGCCGGCATGGTTTCGGAGAACGGGTACCGCCTCGTGAACGCGGACTGCATCGTTCACGCGGAGCGGCCGAAGCTCGCCGGGTACCGCCGCCCGATGGCGGAGCGAATGGCAGCCGTGCTCCATGTGGATGCCGGGGCAGTATCGGTGAAGGCGACGCGGGGAGAGGGGATGGGGTCCATCGGCGAGGGGGAAGCAATCGCGGCGCAGGCCGTTGTACTCGTCGCGCCGATCGAGGAACGGTAAGTGGATATTCGCTGGCGCGGACGCTTCGCGCCGCGCC
>CBFCXB010000605.1:0-1662 GCA_965601905.1 uncultured bacterium
CAGAAGCGTCGCCTGGGCCATCGTGGGCGGATATGCCGCCGTGCAGGCCGTGGCGCTCGCGACATCCATGACGGTCGGCGGGGCGCGGCTGTCGCAGACGGTGATTCGCATCGTGTGGTTTCTCTCCCTGGGCACGATCTACGCCGTGCTGATAGCAACGATCCCGCGGATCGGACGCATCGACGCCCCCGGGAGAAGAAGGGCCTTCGGAGCATACTGCTATCTTCTTCTGGGATTGATGACGTTTGTTATCGCTTTGGCTCTCCTCAACCACGCGGGAGTAATTGCGATAACGAGACACAATCTCGTCTCGGGATTCGTGATCATCGCCATGAATGCGATCCCCGTCCTCTCCATCAGGTGGTTCGTGGAGAGGTTCCACGGCGCAGCGGCGGGTACGGGCGGGGCAGCGGCGGTCCATGTAACGATTTTCGAGCGATACGACATCTCACCACGCGAGCGGGAGATCGTCCAACTGATCTGTGAGGGAAAAACGAACGGGGAAATCGCGGATGTGTTGTATATCTCGCTTCAGACCGTCAAGGGCCACGTGTACCGGATATTCCGGAAAACCGGCGTGAGAAACAGGGTGCAGCTCGTGAACCTGTTCATGCAATCCAACAAGGATAAGAGTCGGTAACGGCGTTATATATACCTTGAACATACCTCGTTGATCTGCTATGCCGACAATGTTCGGAGACGTGATAAAGCTGCACGGGGGTATATTCCCGCACCACTATTACCAAAAGAATACTCGGTAATTCGAATTCCACGGCAACGCGCCGGATAATGTATACGCGCCGCGGTACAGCGCCATGGGTTCGGGAGGCATCATCCATTACAGCGGCACGCCGTGGGGATGCATCTGTGGGGATGCATCTACTGCGGCTATGGAGATTTCTACGGCGTATGGGTCGATCCCGACGGCTCCGTTTACGCTTCGGGATATAAGTCGTCGGAGTCGAGTGGATTCGTCACGTATTTCGACGGCGTAAGCTGGGAACACACGCTATTCCCCATCCGCAGCGCGGGACGCGGCGTATGGGGCGATGGAATCGACAATGTGTATGCAGTCTTCGACGGCGGATACATTGCCCATTCCGATGGTGCGGCATGGACACTGTCGAAGGTGACCACCCATGACCTGCTCGATGTGTGGGGCACCTCCGCCGCCGATATATGGATCGCCGGCAAGGGTTGTCTCATACGCCATCTCGGGGACGGTGAATGGGTCACGCAATACATGGAGGGCGGCGACATCATGGTGCAGCGCATGAACGGGCTCGGCGAGGCATTGTGGGAGGAGCACGGCGCCCCCGCAACGGTCAATATCGACGACCAGGCCGATCCCTTCCTCTCGTACGATCCCTCGGGAAACGCGCTCCTCGTGTGGAAAGACAACCGGAACGGCAACTGGGACATCTACGGCCGCACCGTGTCGATACCAAGCGGACCGATCGTCGCGACGGAACTGCTCGGCTTTGATGCGAAAGCCGCTATCGATGGCATTGAAGTCTCATGGCAGCTTCTACGGTTCGACGAGGGGGCACGATTCGCTGTTCGAAACGGAGGACATCGATATACCGGCGCCGCCTCTCGTGCTCTACCAGAATGTTCCCAATCCATTCAATCCCTCGACGGCGATCGGGTACTATCTTCCCC
>CBFCXB010000606.1:0-1652 GCA_965601905.1 uncultured bacterium
ATGTGGGCCGGGACAAGAAAAAGGACAAGAAAGGCGTACTGGTGGTGTTCATAGACGACCTGGATCGCTGCCTCCCGGAAAAAACGGTGCAGGTTCTCGAAACCGTCAAGCTTTTCATGGACAAGCCGTCGTGCATTTTCATTCTGGGTGCGGCCACCGCCGCGATCGAGTCAGCCGTGGCCGCCCACTACAAAACAGAAGAGATAACGGGAGTAAAAGCCAAAGATTACCTGGATAAGATCATACAGGTGCGGTTCGAGCTTCCACCGATCCGTCCGAAGGATATGAAGGTATTTATTCAAGGTTTGGAACTGCGGGACGACAAGCTGCTCAGCAGCCTGGAGATCATTACCGGCGGCGTGCAGACCAACCCCCGTCGGGTCAAGACATTCATCAATTACCTGGAACTCCAGTGGGCGCTCCTTAAAAATTCGGAGCAGGCGGAGGAAATCGATCGGAGGGATTTTACTCAGTGGTTGGTACTTACGGAAGCCGCGCCGGATTTCTGCACGTATATTAAGGACCTTCCCAAGGCAAAAAGGATCGAGTACATAACCAACTCCGCGACGGCAGCCAGTAGCGAAGGAGATGAAGCCGTTAAAGATCCGCACAGACGATGGATGGAGCAGTACCCGAGACTTGAGACGTTACTGACGCAGAAAGACTTTGATTTCAAAATCGATGCCGACATTCTTGATCGCTTTATCTTTCTCAGTGCGCCACCGGTTGAGGTAACGGAAGAGGAGGAAGCTCACGCGAAGAGAGAGACGCGCGCTGAATTCAGAAAACGCACCGTGATCGAAACCGGTGAAGGGCCGGAAATTGTGCTTGTTCCGGAAGGACCGTTCTTGATGGGCAGCGCGGACGACAACGAATATGCCGCTATCGACGAGAAACCGCAACATGAGGTGAATATAGATGCATTTCGCATCGGTCGATACCCCGTTACCAACGCGCAGTTCGAACGTTTCATTGCGGCTGGAGGGTATGAAAGCCGTGATTTCTGGACGGATGAGGGATGGTCTTGGCGGGAAAGTCAGTCCATTACACTCCCCTTTTATTGGGATGATTCGAAATGGAACCAACCCGATCATCCGGTTGTCGGGGTGAGTTGGTACGAGGCGATGGCATTCTGCCGTTGGATCAGCAAACAAACCGGCGACGAGTTTCGTCTACCGACCGAGGCCGAATGGGAGAAGGCGGCACGGGGCGGAGAGAGCCGGGAGTGGCCGTGGGGCGATGTATTCGATTCGAAGAAAGCGAATACTCTGGAAGGTGGAGGGATTGGAACGACACCGGTAGGCATGTACTCACCGGAAGGTGACAGTCAGTACGGAATATCTGACATGGCGGGAAACGTGTTTGAGTGGTGTCAGGACTGGTATACGAGTGATTATTATAAGGATTCACCCGCGGAGAATCCCGTTGGCCTGCAGGAAGGGCATTACCGGGTGCTGCGGGGCGGTTCGTGGAACGGCAATCGGAGGCGCGCACGCTGTGCCTTTCGGCGCAGGAACCTTCCAAACTACCGTGTCGGCAACGTCGGGTTTCGTGTGGCGGCTTCCCCCGGCTCTCCTTAGGTTTTTGAGTTCTGGAATTCTGAATTCTGATTGCGTCGATCAATACATAGTTTGCAATATGCGTGTTATCTC
>CBFCXB010000607.1:0-1647 GCA_965601905.1 uncultured bacterium
CCCGCGCCGCCCCGGCGTCCCGCGTCAATCGAGCGCCGGGTATACCCGTTTCACTATGAAATTCTTGAATTCACGCGCAACGATCCGGTTCCCCTTCGGGGACAGGTGCACGATGAAGAGAGTCGGTATCTCCTCCGGCGAGGCGACGCTCGCGGCGAGGACATCGATCGCGTTGAAGCAGTGGCACCGCCGCCGGTTGCAGTACGCCTCTATCATCGAAACACTCTCCGGATTCTCGCCGGTGCAGCGCCTCTCGAACACCTCGTCCTGCATCGGCAGGATCATGATAATCGGGATTTGTCCACTCCCGCGGGCCTCCCCGATGAACGAACCGAGTATCGTGAACATCAGCTCCGATGCCCGCGGATCATTCCACAGGTTCTCCCACGGCCGCGGATCGATGTCGTCTATCTGCTTGTCGAGCTTGCCGTGGAACGCCTCGAGCCACATGCGCCTGCTCAGCAGAATGCGCGCATAGGGAAACCGGCGCACGGGATACCTGTCGCGGTTGTACCAGTAATCGTGCTCTCCCAGCCCGCGGACGAAGCCCTCCTCACCGAGCCGCGGAATATCGTCAACGTTCTGCAAGGGATTCTCGATCAACTCGAGGCCGCCGGCCACGAGTACGAATCGCGGCTTGGGCAGGCGGATACCGGTCTTGGGAAAATAGAAAGGACGGTACACATTGACGATCCGGTTGATATTCTCGGATATCAATCCCAGAACGACGATCGGCGTCTCGAGCGATGGCCTTATCTCGAGATATTTCAAATATGCCTGATCGGTGCCGAATCCCCCCGTGCCGAAGTTGTAGACATCGGCCTCGAGAAGCCCGGCCAGGTAGGTCTGCCACGTCTCGTGATCTCGGACATCGGTGCAGTGGGTGTAGGAATCGCCGAATGCGGCGATGAGCGGGCGGCCGTAGGTGACGGGACGCGGGCGTTCGGTAAGCGGCGTATCGTAATGATGGTCCCACCCGAACCGTTGATCGTACTCGTGCCGCAGGCGCTGGGTATCGCCGCCGCGCAGCATGAATTGATCCACCTCGTGGAACGTGAACCGTTCCCGAAACACGGCGAAGAAGATGAATGAGAAAAGCTCGATTAGACAGAGTCCCAGAACGGCTGCTATGAGGGAAAAAACTATTTTTCGCCGTTGTCGCTTCATATGCCCGTCACTGCCCGTCACTGGTTGTACTGCACGGCCGGCCCGAGCAAGGAAACGGTGATGCGCTCCCACCGCCGATTTCGCGAAATGTAAATCACTCCGGGGCTCCCGCTCACGATGATCCCGCGGACCGTCAATCACTCCGGATCTCCCTGGCCCGGCTATTCTGTAACCTTTTCGACCGGCATGAGGATCTTCATCGAACCGGTCAGCTCACCCGATTCATCGGGAACAGGCATCGACAGGTATTTCTCCATACACGGTCCCGCCGACACGTAGCCGTTCTTTTCGATCCATTCGCCCATTTCGGCATAGAGCGCCTTCATATTCTCCTCCGCGAAGGAGCCCTCGTACCGTTTCGAGACGGCCAGTTTGTGCTCCCATTCCTTGATCTTGAGCGGCTCTTCGACCTTCTGCCCGGCGGGAACGGGAAATCCGACCTCCCACAGCAGTTTCTCGGGCGGCACCTCCTCCGGATCG
>CBFCXB010000608.1:0-1646 GCA_965601905.1 uncultured bacterium
GGAATTGATGCAGTTACTCACCGTCACATCGATCAGCCGGTAGTTGCCGGCGATCGGCACGGCCGGCTTGGAACGGCTCTTCGTCAACGGGAACAGGCGCGTGCCGCGGCCCCCTCCGAGAACGACCGCCGTTACATCTTCCATGCTATCACTCCTCCCCCGGCGGCGCGTATACATATTCAATGAATGCCGCCTCGAACTCCTCGAACTCCGCCGCCCCGACGAGCGCCGCGAATCCGAGCGTCGTCTCTACGTAGAGCCCCCGGGTCCCGCGGAGGCAGAGAAACGCCTTCGTTCCGCTGGCGAGCTTGTACCAGCCGGTCCGTACATCCTTGAAGTTACCGCCCGACACCTTGCGGGTGGGCCGGTAGGATGTATCAACGGTGTAATCGATATCGATGACCGATGTGATATCCTCGCCCGTGATCAACTTGTCACGCTGGAAGGGAACCTTGAGGTGCATGCTTCCCCGATCTATAACGATCTCGCCCGTATTCCGGACCTGGAGGAACAGGATCCCCATCAACACGAGCATACCCCCGCCGAACAGACGGCCGAATACGCTGCTGGTCCCCCGTCCACGGAGGATGCCGAACCCGATGAGGACGCCGAGCACGACCTCGGCGATCCCCATGATCAAGATCGCCTTGTACTGCGGAAAGACGAACGATATCATACTCGCTCCCTTTTTACGGCGGTAACGTTCTCCCGTCGCGGCGGCAACGTTCTCCCGTCGCGGCGGCACCTACCACCCTTACCGCCCGGGATGGCATATTATTCGATGGCGCGGACGCTTCGCCACGCCATCGAATTACGGCTGCAGCGGCCAGCATCTCGCTGCCGCTGAGCCGCAATTCAACGCGCCCTCTCCCCGGTGTGGCGTTCGCATGTCCGGCAGAACCATATTCTATGTAAGGAATTGAAATAAAACAAGGATGAATGCCCGGCGAAGATGATTCTAACGTTCTTGATCAGGTCCCGCGGCTGTGCTAGTCTCAGCGAACCAAAATCGATCAGAGGTGTATAGACATTAATACGGGCGAATGACCGGGCATAAGGGGTGGCGATGAGACGCAGGAAATGGCCTAATCGTATAGTGCTGATGGTGTTTGTCTCGAGTCTCGTGCTTGTGCCGTCGGCCGGCGCGGCGGAGGACCGCGAAGAGATAATGATGCCGGGGCTCGACGAGCCGTACTGGCAGCAGCGCGTCGACTACGATATCCACGTGACGCTCGATCCCGCCTCCCACATGCTGAACGGCACGGAGACCATTATCTACAAGAACAACTCCCCCGACACCCTGACCGAATTCTACCTGCACCTCTACCCCAACGCCTACCGGGAGAAATCATCACAGCTGATCCGCGATTTCATGCGGGGGACCCTCTACTTCATCGTCGGCCTCACCGGGTCCCGCCGCGGGTGGATCGATGTGAAGAAGCTCGTGGTGGACGGCGATGACGTCGAATTCGCCGTCGACGGCACGGTCCTCCAGGGCGCCCTCCCCGGGCCTCTCCCCCCGGGAGGCACCGCCACGTTCGAAGTCACATTCATCGAGAAGATCCGAAAGCATCTCGGCCGGCCGGGGTACAGGGGCGATCACTACGACCTCGCGCAGTGGTACCCCAAGATGGCGGTGTACGATA
>CBFCXB010000609.1:0-1641 GCA_965601905.1 uncultured bacterium
GCCAGTCGTTCTGGTCCCACCCTCGCCCCACGATCCAGAGCCCTTCCCCTACATCCTCGAGGTGAGCGGCGACTCTTCCCACGACCGCTTCGAACGAACCCGTACCCCCCAGGTCGATCCGGGACAGGCCCTTCGCGTAACCGAAGAAATGCGCGTGCGCATCGACGAATCCGGGCAAGACGGTCTTTCCCTCGAGGTCGTAGAGTGCCGTCTTCTTCCCGGCGAGCGCACGCATCCGGGCGGTGCTGCCGACACCCACGACCCTGCCTCCACCGACGGCGACCGCCTCTGCGACGGGTACCTCCTCCGCAACGGTATATATCATTCCATTGAAGAATACTGCATCCACGCGTGATCTCCCCCACTCTGCCTCACCTGAGGCGGCATCACCGCTTGAGGGCCGGTGCCAAACAACCATCAGCGCGACAAGCACGGCGCAGCGCGCCGGTATCGATCTTCTCATGGGACGGCTCCTCAACCACAGACGAACGGACGATTCGATGGTAACAGGGTGGTGCGAATGATTCCGTACACCTGCCGGCATTTCGGGCGCGATACTAGCACACCGGCCATGTCCGGTCGAGCGGCAAAACCGCTGTATCCCCCGCGTCCCGTATCGATTGATGGTTGCCCGAAAACGGTAAATTCGTTATTATGATAAAAATCTTACGTATTAAGGAATGGATCGCCCATGCAGTATTACCGATATTCCTCGAGTCCCATGGGGAACCTCTTTCACGGCGGTGTCGTCAAAAAGCTCATCATCGCCAATGTCGCCGTCTTCATGCTCCAGCTGATCCTGCTGCGCACCAGCTTCAACTTCTACTTAGCGCTCTATCCGAGACTCGTGATCGAACGGGGATACATCTGGCAGCTCGTGACCTACATGTTTCTCCACGGCAACTTATTCCACCTCGCGATCAACATGTTCATCATCTGGATGTTCGGCACCCCGCTCGAGAGACTCTGGGGAAACAACCGATTTCTGAAGTTCTACTTCGTGTGCGGAACGGGCGGTGCGGTCTTCAGCTTTATCTTCGCTTACAACACGGCGGTAATCGGCGCCTCGGGGGCCGGTTACGGCATCCTGCTCGCCTATGCGGTTCTTTTCCCATACAATGAGGTATACGTGTTGGGCATCTTCCCGGTGAAGGCCCGTACCCTCGTGATCGTCATCGCCGCCGTGGAATTCGTGAGTGGCATCAGCGGCGGGACCGGCATCGCTCACTTTGCCCATCTCGGCGGCATGGCCGCCGGTCTCCTTTACATGCGGGCCGATCACCGCACAAAACGATTATGGCAGGGAGCGAAAAACCTCTTCGAGAAGTTACCGATAAAGGTGACGTTCAAGGGGGACGACTCAACGAACAGCAGCGACGGTGACGACACATCCAAGAACATCGATTCGATTCTGGACAAGATCTCATCGAAGGGCTACGAGAATCTCTCGGAGACGGAGAAACGGATCCTCGAGAACTACTCGGAAAACGACACCAAGCATTGAGCCTCTACGCGCAGGCGATTACCAAACATCACGTTCCATTCATGTGCGGCGATGTACGGAATCGTGTAAAATCATATAAATTCGGATTGACATTACCATCGATTTAGTATACAATTGAGATTGTCATAGAGAGGCAA
>CBFCXB010000610.1:0-1637 GCA_965601905.1 uncultured bacterium
GCGGCATCGATCACGGGCGGCGTCTCGGCGGCATCGATCACGGGCGGCGTCTCGGACCGCTCGATACCGTCGCTCGTCTCGCCGCCGATCGACGCCCCGGATTGCTCCGTCTCCGCGCCGTCGCCACGTGCCTCGAAACGCTCCGTCTCCGCGCCGCCGCCGCGTGCCTCGAAACGCTCCGTCTTTGCGCCGCCGCCGGCCGAAGCCCCGGGGCGCTCCGTCTCCGCGCCGCCGCCCCGCGCTTTGAAACGCACCGTATCCGCGCTTTCGGCTCCCCGCAGCCGATCGATCGCGTCTCGCACAGTTGTTTCGAGTATCCGGAACATCCCGTTCTGGATCTCGTGCATCTCGATCTCGATGTCGAGTAAATGGCTCAACTCGACGAACTCGAAGAGGGCGTCGGCGGAGCCGGCATCGAGGCGTTCCTCGAATTGTTTTATCCTCTCCAGTATGACGTCACGGAAGGCGTGTGAGGCCGACGTGGTATCGATCGTAACACCATGGGCCTCGGCCTCCGTTACGATATCCTTGATACCGGCAAGCCCCGATGGTTCGATTGATTGCTGCCAGCTCTCCAACTCACGCACGAGCTTTCGTGTCAGTACCGTCTGCGCCGGCACGAGAAGGCTCCGGGGGGGAGTGATCTCCGCATCTCTCAGCAGGCGCAGCAACTGCCTGTTCTCATCGAAGAGTTGTTCGTAACGGTCCAGTACCGATCCCACGGTGCTGCGGCAAATGTGCATGAGGATCCGTTCCCGGTCCTCGATAAAGAGGTCTTTGAGATCGATGCGCCGGCCGCCGAATCCATCCCGCACGATGCGCACTATGTCGCCGGCGATCTCGGCATCGGTAAATTTTTCGAAGCGTTCGGCGGTTTCACGGAAGTCGCCCTCCGCCTGAACCGGTTTGACATGACAGGTGACGGTGGCGGCATCCTCGATGGCGACAATGTACTGGTACCGGTGACGTTCGAGGACGTACGGAGAGACGATCTCCACGTGGCCGGCCGAGATGCTGTTACCGCCGGCGGAGCGGGTAATGCGATCGATCGTCCGTACGGTATGGGTGAATGCCGGCGACGCGTTCTCGGGGCCGAAGAAGTGCGCGAAGATCGCGTGCTGTCCCACCATGAACGTCGTGTCGATCGCGGCGGTGGACACGGCGTTCGTGTAGATTTCCGCACCGGTACCTGCCCCCGGCATGTTGCTGACCGCCTTCGACAGCTCGGTGAGAAGCAGCTTCTCGAGCCGTTTCCGCCGGGACTCGTCCGCCAGCTCGATCGCCCGGGCGGCGTAACGGAGAAGCTGCACCGATTCCACGCCTGCGATGTCGTTGAAGAACCACCCGCACGAGGTGAACATGAGCTGTGCGAACCGCTGGCTCTCGAGCAACGAGAGTGCGCGCGTGCGCTCGGCCGGCGTTAGTTCCCGGGGGATATGCTCCTCGACGAACCGTTCCGCGTTCTCGACACTTCGCTCGGAGATCACCGATATGTATTCGTCCCGCACCTCCCACGGCGCCGCGATCAACCCGTCGCTTTTATCCTCGAACAACCCCGCCAGAGCGTCCCGCAGCGCGGCGAGGCCCCGTCTGAGCGGCGAGCGCCACTTCTGGTTCCATCAGGCCGGTGCGCCCAC
>CBFCXB010000611.1:0-1633 GCA_965601905.1 uncultured bacterium
TGATCGATGCCTGATGTACCGGCGAAACTACCACCGGAGGCGTACCGGGAACTGAAAGAGGGCGAGTCGTACCATCCGGTCGTACCGGCGGAACGGGTGCCGCTCGAGGTCACACTGCGCTCCCTCGGTATCGGTCTTTTCATGGCGATGATCTTCTCACTCGCCTCGGCCTACCTCGCGCTCAAGGCGGGGCAGGGGATGGAGGCCGCCATACCGATCGCGATCCTGGCGGTCGGTCTGGCCGGTGTCTTCGCCCGGCGGAGCACGATTCTCGAGAACGTGATCATCCAGTCGGTCGGCGCGGCATCGAGCGCTGTCGTGGCCGGCGCCGTATTCACCATTCCGGCGCTCTACATGCTCGATATAGAGGTGTCGTTCTGGCACATATTCCTGACCGCCTTCTTCGGCGGGTGCCTCGGCGTGTTGTTCATAATACCGCTGAGGAATTACCTCATGGTCAACGAACATGGTAAGCTCCCCTTTCCCGAGGCGATGGCGACGACGGAGATACTGGTGGCGGGTGAAGCCGCGGGGCAGCAGGCGAAAACGCTCGTCTGGAGCGCCCTCGTCGGGTTCGTGTTCGACTTCTGTATACTGACCTTCAACTTCTGGCGCGAAGTCATCACCTTCCACGCGGTGTGGATCGGCCGCTGGCTCGAGCGCCGTTTCGCCATGGCGATCCGCATCGACGGTCTCTCGGCGATCGTGGGGCTCGGCTACATTGTCGGGATCAAGTACGCATCGATCATCGCCGCAGGCAGTTTCCTCTCCTTTCTCGTTTTCATACCGTTTGTAAAGTATATCGGTTCCCATCTCACCGGTGTCATCCCGCCGGGAACGGTTCCCATAGCGGACATGGGGGTCGATGACATCTTTGTCGGGTACGTGCGGCTCGTCGGGATCGGCGGTATCGCCGGCGCCGGGATCATGGGGATCGTCCGGAGCCTTCCCTCGATCGGACAGTCGTTCATGCTGGGGATCAGGGGGATCGCCGCGACGCACGGCGAGGCGCACGCGGATGTCAGGACGGGACGCAACATCAACATGCGGGATGTCCTTCTGGGGATCGCGGGGTGCGCCGTCTGCGTGTGGCTGTTCTTCAGGGGCGGGCTAGCCGGTTCCCTCGTATCCACGATCGGCGTGCTCCTCGCGCTCGGGATATCGTTTCTCTTCACGATGGTCGCCGCCCGGGCGATCGGTCTCATCGGGACGAATCCCGTCTCGGGCATGACACTCGCGACGTTGATCATCACGAGCGTCATCCTCACGAAGCTGGGACTTACCGGCAAGCCGGGGATGTTCGTGGCGCTCATCGTGGGAGGCGTTGTCTGCACCGCGCTCGCCGTCGCCGGGGCCTTCGCCACCGATCTCAAGACCGGGTATTGGATCGGCGCGACACCAAAGAACCAGCAGGTATACAAATTCCTCGGCGTCCTCGTATCGGCGGCCTTCTGCGGCATCGCCATGATGCTGCTCGCGAAGACATACACGTTTGGATCGCTCGAGATGCCCGCGCCGCAGGCCTCCGCGATGAAGGAAATCATCTACGGCCTCATGGGGCCCGAGGCCGGCGTGCAGTGGATTCTCTTCGCCTTCGGTGTGATCATCTCGATACTACTCGCGATGAGCGGGG
>CBFCXB010000612.1:0-1630 GCA_965601905.1 uncultured bacterium
GGCCTGGGATACCTCACCCTCGATCGGTTGACCCGGACCCTCTCGGGCGGCGAGGCCCAGCGGATCAACCTGGCCAACTCGCTGGGGGCAAACCTCGTCGATTCGCTGTACGTGCTTGATGAACCCTCGATCGGGCTCCACGCCGCTGATAACGAACGGTTGATCCGCGTGATGAAGAGATTGCGGAAAATTGGCAACACGGTGATCGTCGTCGAACACGACCCGGATATCATCCTGTCCTCCGATTATCTCGTCGATCTCGGACCGGGTCCCGGCCGCAGCGGAGGGGAGGTTCTTTTCAGCGGAACGATAGCGAAGGCGAGACGAAGTACCGTTCCGGATTCGAAGACATTCGAATGGCTGTTCGGAAAGAGAGAGGCGCGCAAGCGCACACCGCGCCCGACGGAACAATGTGGAGAGATCGTACTGAAGAAGGTTTCCAAGCATAATCTGAAATGTATAACGGTGCGCCTTCCCCTGGGGCGTCTCGTCTGCGTAACGGGCGTATCGGGATCGGGAAAGAGCACGCTGGTCGTTGATGTGCTGTACCGGCTTCTCAAGGACCGCAAGGGATCCGCGGCCCAGGCCGGTGCCGGAGAGTGGCGCATCGATGGAACGCTAGATCGAGTCCTGCTCGTAGACCAGAGCCCGATCGGTTCCACGCCGCGGTCGAACCCGGTTACCTATATCAAGGGCTTTTCGTACATCCGGGACGTGTTCGCCGGACAGCGCCTCTCACTCGTGCGCGGCTACAAGCCGGGGAGGTTCAGCTTCAACAAGGCCGGCGGGCGTTGCCCGCGGTGCCAGGGAATGGGGTATCGCCGAGTCGAGATGCATTTCATGGCCGATGTGTTCGTCCCCTGCGAAGAGTGCACGGGGAGGCGATACAACCGTGAAACGCTCGAGGTCCGGTACAAGGGAAAGAGTATCAGCGAAGTCCTCGACCTTACGGTGGATGACGCGATACTGTTCTTCGATGAAATTCCCCAACTCGGCGAGAAGCTCTGGATCATGTCGAAGGTCGGGCTCGGGTATCTCAAACTCGGGCAGCCGTCCAATACACTCTCCGGAGGGGAGGCGCAGAGGATAAAGATCGCACGTGAGCTCGCGGAATCCTCTGGTGAGAAAAACATGTACATCATGGATGAACCGACAACCGGCCTGCACATGAGTGACATCGGCAGGTTGCTGGGTGTCCTGGAGGAGCTCGTCAAGGCGGGACACACCGTGGTGACGATCGAACACAACATGGAGGTGATTCGCGACGCCGATCACATCATCGACCTCGGACCCGGCGGTGGAGACGAGGGTGGCCGGGTTATTGCTTGTGGAAGCCCGGAACGCATTATACAATCGAAAAAATCGAAAACGGGTGCGTACCTCAAGGCGTACATGGCGAAATACGGGGGGTAGCGGTAGATGAATGTTCTCGTAACCGGCGGTGCAGGATATATCGGCAGTATCGTATCGGAGTTTCTGTGTGACGCGGGGCACCGGGTCGTTGTGATCGATGACCTTTCCACCGGCCACCGGGAGGCGCTGGAGCCGCGCGCACGGTTCGTTGCGGGTAGCATCCTCGACGGTGATACGCTGTATCCCGTCCTTTCGGACGGAATCGATGCGGTGTGCC
>CBFCXB010000613.1:0-1627 GCA_965601905.1 uncultured bacterium
CGCTGTCGCAGAAAGATCCACACCCGTCACCCGCGCACCGCCTCGAGCAGATTGAGGGTGCCGAATATATTCGTTCCGAGGGTGCCGCGCGGATCCCGGTACGATACACCGGCCGAGCTCTGGGCCGCAAGGTGGACGACTGCCTCCGGTCGCCATTCCTCGACGAGAGCGGTAATCGCACCGCTGTCGAGGAGATTGCAGCCCCGATACTTGACGGCGGCGGGAAGCGCGAGGTCGGCGGTGGTCCCGTCTATTGAAATCCGCTCCGACTCTCCTCCCACACCGGTTTCGATCTCACCGACGATATGGGGAGGCGGCCTATCGTAGCGGTCTGTGGCGAGAATCTCGTATCCGTTCGCGGCCAGCTCGCGCACGAGGTACCTGCCGACAAATCCGCATGCTCCTGTTACCATCGCCCGCATAGATTCCGCCCGGTACTATATCCTCCCCGGATTCTCCCGCCAGAACTCAATGAGATCGCGCAATGTCTGTTCGAAGGGGATCTCAGGCCGCCAGCCCGTGTCCCCGACGAAGACGCTGTTGTCGCCCTCGAGCAGCGGTACATCGCTCGGTCTCAGACGATTGGTATCCTTCTGTACCTCCACCTCGACACCGCTGATGTCGATCAGCGTGTCGAGGATGTCGCCGATGCGGTGGCTCGTGCCGGAACATATATTGTAGACCGCGCCCGGCTTTCCCTTCTCGAGCGCGAGCCAGTAACCGCGCACTACATCGCGCACATCGGTGAAATCCCGCCGGGTGTCGAGATTCCCAACCCGGATGACGGGATCCCGCACACCCCGCTCGATATCGACAAGCTGCTTCGCGAAATCGGAGCAGACAAAGACCGGCGCGCGTCGTGGCCCGGTATGGTTGAATCCCCGTGTCCGCACGATGTCCATCCCGTAGCTCATGTAATACTGGTACCCCAGCATGTCCTGTCCCACCTTGCTCACCCCGTAAGGACTCAAGGGGCGCAACGGATTCGATTCCTTGATCGGCACCTCGTCCGGACGGACCATTCCGTACTCCTCGCTGGAGCAGGCGATCTGGACGCGGCAGGAGAGGTCTATCTTCCTGATCGCCTCGAAGACGTTCAGCTCACCGATCACGTTTGTCGTGAGCGATTCGCTCGGCGCTTTCCATGAGGTGGGTACAAAGCTCTGTGCGGCGAGGTGGAATATGTAGTCGGGGCCGATCTCCTCGATGACGTCCCGTGTGGAAGAGACGTCCCGGAGATCACACTCGAGGAGTCTGAGTTTGTCATAGATGTGCTCTATATTCTCGGTCCGGCTCCGCCATCGAATGATACCGTACACCTCGACATCTTTCTTGGTCAGGCACAGGTCGGCGAGATGGCTTCCCGCGAAACCCGTGATCCCCGTTATAAGGACGCGCATCGTACTCCCCTTTGCGAAACGGTACCGCCTGCTGCAACCGTCATCTGATACACCGACATGCAAGAAATCACAATTATAACAAAAAATCCGGCATACCTGCACACGTAATATGAAACAATAGCCAATCGACGGGTGCCCGTCAACTAATTGCGGCTCAGCGGCAGATCGCAGCTGGCCGCTGCAGCCGCAATTAGCCGGCGCGGCGCGTAGCGTCCGCGCAGGCTAAT
>CBFCXB010000614.1:0-1619 GCA_965601905.1 uncultured bacterium
CTCGGAGGTCCCATGCCAGCTCGATCTCGTTGGCCTGTTTTTCCAGTATTAATTGCCTGATGCGATCCTCGTCGTATTCAATGTGTTGCGGCATGAGCGCCTCCTCATCGCATGTAATCGAACGGGCCTAGACTATTATAACCAATTGTTAATTTGTGCTTTATGGCATCATCGGTGCATGGTAACGTAATACTTACCGTGCTGCAACAGTTTTCTTGGGCAAAGTAAATTTTACGTTCATCCATCGTGTATGGTATGATGACATTCTACATAGGGCGTGCGAATCAGCCATTTTATCATCGAGGCGGATTCGATCGCCCGCACCCAGGATGATGAGGAACTCGTACGGTACGCCGCGAGCAATGGGATTGTGACGGCCGCCAAAGGTTCATCGCCGCCGGCGCGAATTTTATCGGCGCGAATTTTACGGAGGTTCGATCGATTGACCACGTGCCTGTTCGTTTCCGATCTGCATGGCAGGATCGACCGGTATCGCAGCCTCTTCCGCGCAATCGCCGCCGAAAGGCCGCAGGCGGTCTTTATCGGAGGCGATATCCTGCCCCACTTCGGACGCGCTGATGTCCCGCCCGATTTCGTCAACGATTTTTTTCTGCGTGAGCTCTCTCGCCTGCGCGATGACCTCATCGAGGCGTATCCGCGTGTCTTCGTCATACTGGGAAATGATGACGAGCGTGAGGTGGAACAGTTTCTCATCACGGCAGAGGCGGGGAAACTCCTCACGTACGTTCATGACAGGAAAGAGCCGTTCGGGCGCTGGACGGTGTACGGCTACGCCTGCATACCGCCGACGCCGTTCCGGCTCAAGGACTGGGAGCGCTACGACGTTTCCCGTTTCGTCGACCCGGGGTGCACCTCACCGGAGGAAGGAGTGCGCACCGTCTCCGTCCCGCACGATGAAGTGCACTTCGGGACGATCGACCGGGATCTCGAGGAACTCGCCGGGGAGGATGGGCTGGCAAGCGCCGTCTTTCTCTTTCACGCACCACCGTACCGGACCACCCTCGACCGGGCGCCGCTCGACGGCATGTACGTCGATCACATACCGCTCGATGTGCACATCGGCAGTATCGCCGTCCGGCGTTTCATCGAATCGAGACAGCCGCTTCTCTCCCTTCACGGCCACGCCCACGAGTCGGCGCGCCTCACGGGCGCCTGGCGGGACCGCCTCGGGCGGACGATCGCCCTCTCGGCGGCGCACGACGGTCCCGAGCTCGCTCTCGTGAAATTCGATCTCGAAGATCCCGGGGGTGCGGTTCGCGAGCTCCTCTAGGGAATCATTCCCGCTTCTTCATCGGCAGGGGGCGTGCCGGATCGGTGATGGCGCCGATCTTGACGGCGAAGCTCGTTTTTTTCGCGATATCATCCTCGGTGACGATGTGCACGTCGAGCAGACCGCCCGTCTGGTAGCCGGTTCTCAGGTAGTTCATCTCGGCGAGGCAGAGGCTCCAACCCTCGAACCAGAGCATGAGCTCCCCGCGCTGCCGCTCAGTGCCGTGGAAGTGGATGATCACGTCGATATCGCTCTTCATGCCGGCCGTGGCGTTCTTCGTGCTGCCGAATACATAGAAACCGGCGACACCGAACCGATCCGGATCGAG
>CBFCXB010000615.1:0-1599 GCA_965601905.1 uncultured bacterium
GCCGAGACGGCCGGCAAGCTTCATAGAGAGTGGCAGAAGGGTGATAAAGAGATTCGTGCCTTTGCGGAGACAGATGCTGAGGTAGCTGTTTCGGGAAAAAAGGGCGAAGAGGAGCAGTGTGTACCACAGTATGAGAACAATTGCGGCCACGACGACCGCGACGGTGAGAAACGTGGCCCAGAGTCTTCCATACAGCTCAAATCGCGGTAAGATCAGGTACCAGAGGAGAAAGATAAGGGAAATGAAGCCGATCAGGATCGCCAGCGAGATTGCAAGAAATGTGCGCTTGCCTTCTCGAATCTCGGTCTCCGCGCTCCCCTCACGCCAATCCAGCCATTCATCACCGAGAGTCCGTTTGGGTTTACGATCCTGTAATTCCTTTTTGGGTTCCACGGTCCTGTTGCCTTGTCTAACATGTGCCATGGTTGAAAATGTACTTGAAATGGTTGCATCGATCAATAGGATTTAAGGCGAGCGCGTTATTCACCGGAGGTATCGATTGGCGCTTCGAGGAGTCAAATCGTACACAGGGCTCATGGCCGGCATCGTGGCGATCTCGTTCGCCGCGATACTCGTCAGGCTGGCTGAGGCGCCCGCCCCTCTCGTTGCCGCCCTGCGAATGATTTTCGCATCGGTGCTTCTCGCCCCTCTGGCGCTTCGATCACAAGGGTGCCGGAGGGAAATCGCCGCCCTTAGGGGCGGGGATGCGCTCCTCATGATTCTCGCCGGTGTGTTCCTTTCGCTTCATTTTATCCTGTGGATATGGTCGCTCTCATTGACGGATGTGGCGAGCAGTGTTGTATTCGTGACCACCAATCCGCTCTTTGTCGCGCTCTATACGGTGATCGTGTTCAAGGAACGGGTATCACGCACCTTCTGGATCGGTCTGATGCTCGTGATCGCCGGCGGTGCGATGCTCGGCGGCAACGATCTTCTCGCCGGTGGGGACAAGTGGAAGGGGGACGCTCTCGCGCTTCTGGGTTCGGTCGCGGTCGCCGGGTATTTCCTCGTGGGGAGCAGGCTGCGCAGGAAGCTCTCACTGTTCGCCTATATCTTTCCCGTATATTCCATTGCGGCGGTTGTTCTCGCCCTTCTGCTGCTCGCCTCGGGCGTGCCGGCCGCCGGGTACGGGTGGCACACCTACCTGTACTGTTTTCTCATGGCACTCCTCTGCCAGCTCTTCGGACATTCGATGTTCAACTGGGCCCTCAGGCACCTGAAGGCGACGATTGTAACGATCAGCATATTGGGGGAACCGGTCGGGGCAAGCATTCTGGCGCTCCTCATTCTCGGCGAGGCGCCCGTGGTGGCGGAGATCGTCGGCGGCGGATTGATCATCGCCGGCATTTTTATCGCACTCTATTTCAATCCGGATGTAGCGGGACCGGAGAGATGATGTCGATCAGCGGGCCAAGGTATTCAGGATCTCGCGCACCTCATCGATCAAGCGGGGATCCCCCTTCCATGTTTCAATGAACCGATTGAAGGCATCGATGGCTTTCTCGTTTTCTCCGATCCTGATGTATGCGTGGCAGAGATAGTACTCGGTCCTCGGTGGTGCGTTTTCGCTCGATTCGATACTCTCAAGCGTATTCACGG
>CBFCXB010000616.1:0-1597 GCA_965601905.1 uncultured bacterium
CGAGTGTCATTATCTCGATACGCGCCCTCCCATCGCTGGGAGCAATAAAGTGAAATCCGACACGATCCCCGTTTGAAGGATTCGGATAAACGATGATTGAATTCGAGAGATTCAACCACTCCTCGGAAGGCCCCACTCCCACTGCCGAGGGCCGGGCGCACGCGGTCCGGCCGTCTTCTCCCCATGCACGTCCCCACGAGAATCCGTCGAACGAGTCGGCGTACGGCGCCACCTGCCATTTCATCGCGCCCCTTTTCAGTTGTCTGAGCTCCGCGGGATACCGTGCGGCGTCACGGCAGCAATCGAGGTAGACCAGCAGTCCCTCACCCTGTTCGTAGACGAGATCGATGGCCTGATCGAATGAGCTGCCCATCTTACGCGGATACCCGTGAACGAGCTCGCCGTTATGATCGAAGACGTACAGCAATCCGGCCCCGGTGCCGGCGACCACCAGCGCACCCGCCGGTGTGCCGATTGTCGTGATCGGCGAGGTCACGCGAACATCCCACCACACGTGATAGATATCCCGCAATGTCTGAGGCCAGCCGGTGAGATTCGCACCGGAGGGCGTCATCGCGTACACCGACCATCCATCCGTATATATCAGTTCGAGGTATCCATCACCATTGATATCGTGAACGGCTGGAATCGACGAAACGGCGTCCTCCGAGCTTCTACGCGCCAGAACACCTCCCGTTCCGCATACAAGGATCTTTCCGGTCGCCATGAAGACGACGTACACCTCGAAACCCGGTTCGTTGGGGTTTATGTCCCCCCCCACGAGCGCGACCTTCCCCTCGACATCGCCCGGGGAGAGATCGAACCGGTACGGGTAGCCACTGGCAAGTTCCACGTCACCGGTGGTGAAAATATCCCACAGGGCGATCCACCCGTGCGGCTCGGGTTCCAACGTACCGTTCAAAGTGAAGATACCGGTGGCGACACCCTGCGTATCGGCCGTTACGACGAGATTGCCGAGGAAACGGCCGGAACTTATCAGCTCGATCGGAAATCCGGACATCTCGTTACCGCCGCCGTCGAGGCAATGCAACCTCCCCGCCGCATCGGAGAGGGCGATGGACGCGCCGCCGTCTCGACGCACCACGACGGGATGCGTTGCGAGAGACGTGTCGAGCTCGATCGGCCAACCTTCGAATTCGGTCCATCCACCATCGATGAACGCATGCACCGTGCCACGTTTCTCGCCCACGATCACCGCATCGCCGGCCGCTCCGAATTCCCGGGCGAGGGCCGGAGGCGTCATCGCCTCACCGTCCAGCGAGAAGACGGGTTCTTCGACGCCGGCGCACCATCCCGATCCTTCCCCGTCAATGACGAGTGCCCGGAAGGAACCGTGTAGTTGCACGGCGCCGCATCCCGCGGCTGTGAGTCCCGCCTCAGGGCCGATAGACCGATTGGCCCGCACATTCCGGATGCCCGCCCCGAAATACATCAGCGTGTCCCGTCCGGTGACACCCTCGACGCGGACACCGGTCGGTGCGTTCCAGTTGCTCCATGACGCGGGAATCGTCGAATCGGAGAGGGTCGTGTTATTCCCCTCGTAATACGCATCGTCGAACCAGCCCAAACCAAAATA
>CBFCXB010000617.1:0-1593 GCA_965601905.1 uncultured bacterium
AAAGCTACTTCGTGAAGGCGATTCCGGCGGCCGGGAAGTCACCGTGTCTCGATGGTGTAAGCAACAACGCGGTTATCGTAGAATGTGGGAATAACGAGCAACCTCTCCGCCGCAATGAATTCCAGGTCCGCGGCATTGATCTTGTCATCGGTCGTGTTTATGATAACGACGTTTTCTGCTCTTTCCCGCACGAGCGTTGTTTTGCCCTTCCAATCGGAAACAACGAATTCGTGTTCTCCATAACGGCGTAAACCGTCGATACCGGAACCGACGTCGGCTACGCGGGCGATCGATTTGATTGTGAGATCGACTCTCTTAATCGATCCGTCCCCGGAGTTGCCCACCAGCAGACGGTCGCCATCGATGCTGAGGCCGTTCGGCATCGAGATCGCATCGCCGTTCAGCCACGCAGCCACCTCGGTGCCGTTGAACCGGTAGATCACGCTGTTCTCTTTGGAAGAATCCGAGATATAGACATTGCCCGACCCATCTACGGCCACATCGTTGAGAAACACCGCGCCGGGCGCCGGATACCTCTGTATGACGGCCCCCGAAGCTATGTCGATCGCGACGAGCTCGTCGATATCGGTTACGTACAGCGTGCCGTCCGCTATGCCCGCTCCCTTGGGAGCGTTCAGCCCCGTTACCCATTCGAGCTCGAGGATCTCACCGTCGGTCGAGAGTTTTGAAATGAAACCGTTCCCATCCTTTCCCATGGGGCTTCCATTGATATTGGAAACGTACAGTACTTCCCTCTCATCGTCGTACAGGATCGACTCCGGCACCTTCATGATCCGGTCGGTCGACCAACGCTCCTGCACGACAACCTGCTGCGCCTGTGAACATGAAATCAGCAAAATCAGAACAAGTAGGATTGCGTAGCGCATCGTTCCCCCTCGATAATTGACCAGAACTTCCACGGTAAGCCGAGCGATCATCACTTGATCCGCCATGATGCAGGCGAAGAATCCCCTCATCGGCATTCTCCTTCCCGTGCAATCTATCAGATCTCCCCCGTCAACTCGATAAATCGCTTGTACGGAATCGCAATCAAGCTTTCCGCTTGAAATGCACCGTTCGAGAGACTGATCATCGAAACTTTCGCGGCGACCTCTTCGTTCGGCGCCTCGTAGATATCGAGAAAATCGTATGTTCCTAGCAACGCGTAATGCGTGATGAAATTCACCTCGGGACATTTCTGTTTGACTTGATCGAGCCAGGCCCGTCCCAGTCTCGCACGGTTCTTCATCTGCCGCGCGAGATCGGGCGCCAGTTTTGTCAGGAGCACGTACGTCTGCATAATCGAGCCCCCCCATGTTAAAGGATCAACTACCCACAAGAAGTGCCATATCCTGACGAAACCAGAATGGGTGGGGAAATTCAAGCCTATTTTTTTAGGGATTCAATCGAGTCCGCGCCGCGCTTGACGCCGCTCTCGGTTCCGCGGGGACGCCGGATCCCAATAGTACGCGATCAATTGGACCGATGCAGTGAAGGATTATCCGGAGTTGTTTATGATTATAATTTACCTTAATCCGTCAAAATATCTTCGTTGATAAACGGGCCGGGCGCCGGGACGGGGGCGCTCCGGCT
>CBFCXB010000618.1:0-1591 GCA_965601905.1 uncultured bacterium
CGATCCGGCCATCGGCCACCCGCGCAAGCTCCTCCTGACCCACCCCGCACACCCGCACGAATAACCGTTCGTCCCCCACGACGAGCGCTTCGCCGAGATAACGATCCACCTCCCGCCCGCTCACGAAATGGTCCGTATCGTCACCGCGGTAGAGGTACTGTTTGTGCTCGTCGAAGTCGCGGACGATCCGCAACGGCTCACCGCCGATTTCGACCCGGAGCTCGATACGGGGATACGTCCCGCTTCCCCAGTGCCGCATGGCGGCGAGCTCCCGCTTTCTCGAGGAAGCGTCCTGGTACAGGCCGATGATCATGGCGCGCATCAGGCTGCTCTTTCCCCCCTCGTTGGGGGCGAGGATCACGTTGAATCCGGGCGCCAGCGCGATATCGGCCTTCGCGAAGGCGAGAAAGTTCCGTATCGTTATACCATCAAAATACATCGGTTCATATCGCCGTTATTTGAGAAGATTCCGGCCCTGAAAGAGCTGATATCCGATCTGAAGCGCCTCCTCGAGCCGCCGGGCCTCATCCCCATCCGCCCGATCGATGCGCTCGAGGAGGAGGCGCACGAAGCTCCCCGCCACGGTCTCCG
Organism: uncultured bacterium; assembly: GCA_965601905.1. Taxonomy (GTDB): domain Bacteria; phylum Krumholzibacteriota; class Krumholzibacteriia; order Krumholzibacteriales; family Krumholzibacteriaceae; genus DATKWS01. Next base: position 592 of record CBFCXB010000618.1, read on the forward strand.
CGGGGACGGCCAGAATCTCTTCGCGCGGGATCTCCCGCGCCGGCAGCCCACCGGAAAAGCGCACGGAGAAGTACCGTTCCCCCAGCATCTCGAGGGCCAGCCCCGGGTCGATCACGGCACCGGCCTCGAGCACGCCCGACAGGGCGATACCGAGCACGAGATCGCGATCGGCGGGGGCATGTTCGAGAACCCTCGCCGCGAGCTCCTCGGTGTTCCCGATTCCCGAGCAATCGATTGCAATTTCTATGATACGTCTCTTCCCCACGGCGATCCGCTCGACCAGCGCACCGTCCGCCGCGAGGGTGACGGAGGTGACCGAGCCGGCACCGGCCTGGTCCCGCGCGATCAGCTCCGGCGAGCCGCTGTAGACCGCCGGCGGCGCCTGCTCCCTGACGGGGTTGAACGAGTGCCAGTGTCCCAGGGCGACGTAATCGAAGCCGGGCGCAAGATCGTCGAGCCTGATCGGATTCTCCTCGGGATCGTGATCGGCCGATGCTCCCGCCACCGAGCCGTGGGCCATCGCGACGTTCCAGCGCATCCCCCCCTCCGGGGCAAGTCCGGCGACGAGATTTTCCGAGGCGTGCGGCGATGAAAGCGCAATGCCGTGCACGGCCAGCGAGAGATCGGGGAAGGTGACACTCCTGCGTTCCGGCGTGAGGATGGAGACGTTTCCGCCGCCCTCGAAGCGTTCCCGCTCACGCTCGTAGACGCTCCCCGGCGCCCAGAAGTCGTGGCTCCCCGGAAGTATCACCACGCTGCATCCCGTCCCGACAGCGGCGAGGCACTGCACGACGAACGCGACATCGCGCTCCGAGGCGGCATAGGCGTCATCGAACAGATCGCCGGCGATGAGAAGCACCGCGTACCCCTCTTCTCCGACGAGCCGGGTGACGCGCTCGAAGGTCTCACGCACGGCCCGCCGCTGTGCGGCCCCCTTCTCCCCGAGGAATTCGAACGGCGCCCCGATGTGCACATCGCCGGTATGAAGTATGCGAATCGA
>CBFCXB010000619.1:0-1560 GCA_965601905.1 uncultured bacterium
AGCGCTTCCGTGTTGGATTGAAGTCTCGGCGCGAAGCCGCCCTCGTCACCGACGGCGGTGGCGTATCCCGCGGCCGAGAGAAGTTTCTTCAGTGTGTGGAACACCTCGGCGCCGTAGCGCACCGCTTCCCGGATGGAGGGCGCACCGACCGGGACGATCATAAACTCCTGAATATCGACCTTATTATCTGCGTGTTTGCCGCCGTTGATGACATTCATCATCGGGACGGGGAGGATTCTGGTGTTGATACCGCCGATATGCTGGTAGAGCGGGATGCCGAGAGCGTCGGCGGCCGCATGAGCCACCGCCAGGGAGACGCCGAGAATGGCGTTCGCACCGAGATTGCCCTTGTTGGGCGTACCGTCCAGCTCGCCGAGCAGCTGATCGATGTAAATCTGATCCAACGCATCGAGTTCGAGAATCTCCGGCGCGATGATCTCGTTGACATTCGAAACGGCGGTTAAAACACCCTTGCCGCCGTACCGTTTCTTGTCCCCGTCACGAAGCTCGACGGCCTCGTGCTCCCCGGTCGATGCTCCCGACGGCACGAGCACCCGGCCCGCGCTTCCTCCCTCACAGTACACCTCAACCTCCACCGTAGGATTTCCCCGTGAGTCGAGCACTTCCCGCGCGCCGATAAACTCGATTGCCGTCATTGCCAACTCCTTATAATTCGCACAATAACAATCTATAACGAAAGAACTTATAATGGAATCGTCATGGTAATTATCAAGGAAGACCTTGTCAATATAAAATTTAAATGAAACGCGCGCGGAGGGATATTATTCCGGCATATGGCGTGACACCATGCATGGGTTTAGAATTAACTCATTGTTATAATGAGAGTTAATTCATCGCACGGGCCGGCGCGTGGCATTCATCAACAATCCCAGGACCCTGGTACCCAGCATGCGAATTTCGATTTCCTTGAAAATGCAGATGACCACAATTTCGACTTCCCAATACTATCTGAACTTGCTATCTTTTTTGCTGGCAAAGGATACGGGAGAGAAATACCACAATTTTTCCGATGATCGCGCGGAAACATAATTCTCAGGCTTTCGTATGGTAAGGTGTAAGGGTTGAGTCGAGAAGACGCGAAACAGATTGAACGGTGCCTGAGAGGAGAAGAGAGGGCATTCGAGGAACTTCTCGACAAGTACAAGAAACCGGTATTCAGCATCTGTCTTCGGATGGTGAAGAATCATGACGACGCGGAAGATCTGGCACAAGAGGTTTTCATCAGGACCTTTTCGGTCCTCGATCGATACGATCCGACGTACCCTTTTTCGAGCTGGCTCTACCGTATTACATCGAATCTCTGCATCGATCACATTCGGAGGCGGCGGGATGGAATGTTTTCACTCGATCAACCCGTTCAGGGAAGGGATGGCGAGATGTCCCGCCAGATGCCCGATGACGGTGTCAAACCGGACCGGGATATCGAAGCCAGGGAGATGATGGAAGTGCTGGATGACGCGATTCAAACGCTCCCTGAACATTACCGGGTGATCGTGATCCTGAGGCACCAGGAGCAACTATCGTACGAGGAGATATCAG
>CBFCXB010000620.1:0-1558 GCA_965601905.1 uncultured bacterium
AGAAGTGATGGAGTCTCCTCGAGGAGTGTCCCGACGAATATCCGCTGCTCGAACTCCCGCTCGGGATAATTGAAGTCCCTCCCCGATATGAAGAAGAGGTACTTCCCGTCCCGCGAGAATACCGGCTCCAGATCGTCGGCAAAGTCCGTCGTGAGCTTCATGCGTTTCTTTGTGCGGGTATCGTACACCCAGATCGACGTCATGCGGTTCTCCGCGTCCTTGGTGTAGCAGACCCACCTGCTGTCGGGCGAGAAGGAGTAGTTGTGGATCGGTGCGAACCCGCACCGGTCGGCCTCCGCCCTGCCACCGTCCTCGACATCGAGTATCCAGAGCCGGTTCTTCTTGTCGCTGAAGGCAATTCTTTTACTATCCGGTGACCAGACCGGATGGATGATCCACGAGTCGGTATCACGGGAGAGCCGCCTCGGCTCGCCGTCACCGCCCTGCGGACGGATGTATATCTCATAGTAGTCCCCCTCCTCCTCCGAGAGGTACGAGAGGTATTTCCCGTCGGGCGACCATTCCACATCCATCTCACGAACACGATCGGTCCTCGTTATGTTGCGCGTTACGCCGTGTTCGGCCGGCAGGGTGAAGAGATCTCCGCGGGCGCTGAATACGGCCCGCGCGCCTGAGGGGGAGACGGCGAAGCTCTCGATGTTCTCCTTCACGTTCCTATAAATGGGCCGCACGAACGGCTTGTCTGACCCGAGCATTATCTCTATTTTTCTCGTTTCACCCGTCGTGGTATCGTGGCAGTACAGGTATCCGCCGCATTCGAACACGATACGCTTCCCGCCACGGCTCGGCCAGAGCACGTCGTAACCGAAATCGGTCACCTTCGCGATCTCTCCGGAATCGATATCGTACCGGTAGAGATTCAGGATCCGATCGCGATCCGAGGTGAAGTAGATTGCATTCCCGATCCACATCGGGAAGTTGTCGGTGCCCTCAAATTCGGTGATCCGTTCGATCGTGTTTTTCTCCAGATCGTAGATCCAAACGTCCTGGGCCCGGCCGGCACGGTACCGCTTCCATGTCCGGAACTCGCGGGACCTTATATCGTATGCGATCTTTCGACCGTCCGGCGAGAGCGTTGCTGGTCCACCCTCGGGAATCTGGAGCGGCTCATCGAGTCCCCCGGCGGATGGATCGACTAAGAAGTAACGCCCAACGCGCTTTCCGTACGGCGTCCGGTTCGCCCGGACGAGGATCTTGCCTCCATCGGGTGTCCAATCCATGACGATGTAGTCATACCCGCCGCGCGGCGGCATCGCTCCGACATCGGGGTAAAAGGTGAGACGCTCCGGTACGCCTCCCTCGTATGGAACACGGTAGACCTGACGGGTACCGGCGTATTCGCCTGAAAAAGCGATCCAGGCGCCGTCGGGCGAAATCTTGGGGAACAGCTCCAATCCTTCCGGATACGAGGTGATTCTCCGCGCCTGCCCGCCCCCCACCGGCACCGTCCAGATATCGCCGGCGTAGACGAAGGCGACCCTATCCCCCATGATGCTCGGAAAGCGGAGCAGCCTCGCCTCCTCGGCGGCCGAAGCCG
>CBFCXB010000621.1:0-1554 GCA_965601905.1 uncultured bacterium
ATATTTATCCGGTTGTTGCGCGGCCGGAGGGGCTGTTTTCCATCGTTCCTGTCGATATCGAATAATTCCACGACGCTCCCCGTATAATCTCCCGGTTTCCCATGGTTCGCCATGCTGCATTCAGATTTCCCGTTGTTGTGAATAATTCTTGCACGCTAAAAATGTTGCAACGTGCTTGTTAATTCCATGCAAGCACGTAAAGAATTATATAACAGCATGCTACGTTTCCGGAGGTGGTGTCCGGGAAGTGTTGCGATCCCGGCGTGAGGTGCGTTTTTGAGCAATGGTGAATGTTATTAATATGGGAAATCGGAAAGTAAAAGCGGACAGCGGACGGAAAGAATGGCCGGTCCAGCGCATCCATTCTGCCGGTTTTTGCGTACTGGCGCTCGCAGTTGTTCTCGCATGTATGGGTCTGCGAGTGCCATTGCGTGCCGAGCCGGCCGTCGCAGCTGAGTCGGATGGATTAGGAATGCTCGGAGTTTCCGGCGATCTCTACATAGTGTCGATTACGTGTCCGTACGATGCTCTTATTCCGAACCAGAAGGCGGTGCCGATGCAGGTAACCGTGCGGAACGAGAGCGTGTTCGATATTGGCGTTCTGTACGTGCAACCCATTTTCACGTCCGGCACGCGCGGTGATCGGAATGGCGACTACAGTGTGTATGGCGATGTTATGCCCAATCTCGTCAGGGCGTATCAATACCACGGGATGAATCTGTATTCGAGGAACCAGTACCGCAAGGCACTCGAGGTATGGGGGAAGATGCTCGAGGTGGACCGCGACAACGAGAAGGCGCTGCGGTACATGCAGCGGACACGGCAAGAGCTCGAGCGATTCGAGGGTTTGATCAATTGACGGAAAGAGGATGTTGGTTGTGAGAGCGCTGAGCCTGAAAATCCAGATCACGCTGCTCGTCAGCCTGCTTGTTGCCGGGCTCGTCGCCGCGTTTTCCTGGACGGTTATGACGCGGGAACAGAGTATGATTCTCTCGGAGGTTCTCCACCGCGTGATTCTCCAGGGACGAAACCTGGCACTCAGTTCCGCGAAGCCGCTCCTGCACGAGGATCCCGAGTTCGAGCTCCATCCGCTCGTTTCCAGGGTTCAGGAGTACGATCGGGACGTCGTTTCGATCGTGGTGGTCGACCGTCGCGGTATCATCAAGGGTCACCAGGCGGTCGCGGACGTTGACAAGGAGTACCTTCCGCCGCGGGGACTCAGGCTCATCGAGCACGTCTCACGCCAGTCGGCCGGCGAGAGTTTCAGGGAAAACGAGGATATCATCGAAGTGACCGTTCCCGTGATCGATCAGGGAGAGAGGATCGGAACGGTATACCTACAATACTCAAAGCGGGAGATTCACGAGGCCGTAGCGGATATCAAGGGACGGATCGTTCGTATCGGTCTCATCGCGCTGGCCATGGGCGTGCTGATTTCCCTTCTGCTCGCTTCCCACATTACAAGCCCCGTCAGCAAGCTGACGAGGGGCGCCGAATCGATCGGGCGGGGGAATCTCGACACGAGAATCAAGATCCGATCGGTGAAGGAGATAC
>CBFCXB010000622.1:0-1535 GCA_965601905.1 uncultured bacterium
CAGTCATCTCAGTCAAAAAAAAATACGGCGGCGGGCGGCCGCCTCGATCCGTCCGAGCCGGGTGGCGGAAAGACCACCGCGTTCCGTCCGGGCCCGGCGGCACGAGCGCCGCCGCGTAATCTACGAATCCGGCCGACAGGGCAATGCAACCCTCCGAGATAATAATTTACAAAGAAAGTCAGTTGGTACATTATATCGCATTAAGAAAAGAGTTCTGATTCCACACGGCTGGCATCGACGCGCCGCTGGCGACACACGGACACGGCAAAGAAAGGGAAAGCAACCATGAATCGAAGAAAATCTATTCTCCCCATCATCACTATTTTCTGTATTGCAATCCTCGTCATTCTCGCGCCGGCGGTCCGGAGCGCTGATCTGTTCACCCCGGTGGATGCATTGCAACTGAAGCGTATCAACGAAGCGGCGATCAGCCCGGACGGGGAATGGATCGTTTATACGCTGTCGATTCCCCGGGAGCCGGATGCGGAACCGGGATCGGCCTACGCCGAGCTCCACCTCGTTTCCACCGCCTCAGGGGAATCCCGTCCCTACATCACGGGCGAGGTCAACGTGCGATCGCCCCGCTTCAGACCCGACGGCGGGCATCTCGCCTTCCTGATGCAGCGCGGCGAGCAGGCGAAAACGCAAGTCTGGATGATACCGGTGCACGGCGGCGAGTCGGTGCAGCTCACGAAATCAAAAACGGGCGTAAGCGCGTTCCGGTGGCACCCCGCGGGAAACCGCATCGCCTATGTCGCGACAGCACCGGAGAGCGAGCGGGAGACGAGACTCGATGAGAAGGGGTATGGATTCATATACTTCGAGGAGAACGCGAAGCATCGGAACCTCTACATGATCGATGTGGGAGCGGACGGCGGGATCGGCGAGGCGGAGCAGATCACCGAGGATGGAACGGTATGGAACTTCGAGTTCGACCGCAAAGGGACGAGAATCGCCGCCGCGATCTCTCCCAAGAACCTCATCGATCACCGCTACATGTTCAAGAAGATCCACATCATCGATCTCGCGACGAGGGAGATGTCCCGGCTCACCGACAATCCCGGCAAGCTCGGCAACTTCGCCTTCAGCCCCGACGGCTCGATGCTGGCCTATGCGGCGGCGAAGATGCGGGAGGACCACGCGGTGAGCCAAGCGTACGTTATCGATATCGAGAAGGGGGCGGTCACGAACCTGACCGAGCCGGATTTCCGGGGGCACGTGATGGCGGTCGGGTGGAAGAACAAGCGGACCGTCGCCTACACCGCCGCCGAGGGGGTATGGAATACGGTGAACACGGTGAAGGCGACTGGCGGTGGGCGCGACATCGTCCTCCACGGCGAAAAAATCGGTTTTGTATTCTACACGCCGAATTTCACGGAGAATTTTCAGCATTTTGCGATGATCGGAACCTCATACGATATGCCGTGGGATATCTTTTACTGGAAGCGGGGCTCCAGGGAACCGGTGCGGCTCACCGAGATCAACCCGTGGGTCGCCGAACGGGAGCTCGGCTCGCAGGAAGTGGTCCGGTATAC
>CBFCXB010000623.1:0-1533 GCA_965601905.1 uncultured bacterium
TGAACGTAACACCAAGTCGTTCCTTGAACTCGGTTATAGTAAATCCGTCGGCGTGAATGGCGCCGACATCGGGGAGAAACACGTCTCCCTCCGGGAGAACGGCCACGAAAAACGAGCGTGATTCCGTTCCGATGATATTGATAAGGAGGTAGTCGTAGGGACCAAGAATGTATTCATCCGGATCCACAACCTTTTCCAGCTCGGGAATCCGCAGGACCGCCTCGGTTTCCTCGCTGAGATCACGTTGGCTGTCGTCGCCGGTCTGTTTTTTCAAACCGGTTTCGACCTTGTAGACATCCTGCATCAGCGGGTATGCCCCGGCCTGGGCAATCCACGTCACGCATAAAGCGAACACACATAAAAGACTCAATTTCATTACCGTTTGCATTGCTCCCCCATACACGGCAGATTCAATCGTTTGACATTACTCTCGCTCCCCACATCGCATCATGCCCTTCAATAACCAACCGGCGCCACGCGGCTGCGGTGCTAAACCCCCAGTATCTTCCGTACCAGAGCGGGCAGCGCCTCGAAAACCCGAGCCTCGCTTTTCATATCCTTGGTGCCGAGCTGGGCCAGGTGCTTCTTGCCTCCCCCACCACCGCCAGCGATCGGCCCCAGCTCCCGTACCAGCGCCCGGGCGGAGATCTTGTCCCCCGCTATGAGATCATCGGTCACGGTCGCAACAAACTGGAGTTTCCCCTTGAGCGGCGCAGAGAGCACCGCCACACCGGAAGAGATCTTGTTGCGAAAGAGATCCGCCTGATTACGCAGTACCGAAAGATCTTCCGCCGAGACCCGGCCGGACGCAACGAGCACGCCGTCAACGGTAACAGCCGAGCTGATTATGCGGTCGATCTCGGCGCCCGCCTCCCCCCGCTCCATGCGCTTGACTCGCCCCTTGAGGGCGTCGATCTCACCAAGCAGCGCTTGCACCCGTTCAACGATCTCGGGCTGCGGAACCCTCAGCAGTGCCGCCACCTCGCCGGCCCGCACGGCGACCGCCTGAAGATAGGCGAAGGCGCGCGCGCCGGTCAGCGCCTCGATGCGGCGAACGCCCGCCGCAACGCTGCTCTCCGAGGTGATGAGGAAGAGACCGATCCTGCCCGTGTTATCCAAGTGCGTGCCGCCGCACAGCTCTGTCGAGATATTACCAATCCTTACGACCCGCACCTCGGTGCCGTATTTCTCGTCGAAGAGAGCGATGGCGCCCCCCTCGACGGCTTCCCGGTACGGCATCCATTCCGTTCTGACCGGAATCGAATCCCACGCCCAGCGGTCCACCAGCTTTTCGATCTCGCCTCGCTCCCCGTCGGTGAGCGCATTGAAATGGTTGAAGTCGAATCTGAGGTGTTCGGCGTCCACGAGTGAACCGGCCTGCGTGACGTGGCGGCCGACCACCCGCCTGAGCGCCGCGTGGAGAAGGTGCGTTGCGGTATGATTGGACGCTGTCGCGAGCCGCTCCTCGTCATCGACCGTGAGCATGATCCGCTTCTCGCCCTTGAGGAGCCTCTCGATGCGCTCGGCCGGTTC
>CBFCXB010000624.1:0-1527 GCA_965601905.1 uncultured bacterium
GCGGGATGGTACGATTTTCTGACCAGTCTTCCACCCCGCTCGGCAAGTCGACCTCGGAGATCCGTGTCCCGCCGCAACCGCTCGATCGCCCGCCCAAGCGCCGAGGCATCACCCGGTGGAACGGTCACAAGATGCTCCCCGCCGGTGAAGAGTTCCCTGACAGCCTCCGTGTCGGCGGTTACAACGGCCCGGCCCACCGCGAGCGCCTGGTATACCTTGTTCGGTATAACCATGCGCGCCTTGGGAGTCTCACCGAAGATACCGAGGACCACATCGGAATCGGCGATGGCCTCCTCGAGCTCCCGCACCGGTACCGACGGCCGGAAGGATAGCCGCTCGGACGGTATGCCGGCAGCATGCTCACGGGCTCCGCCGTACGTCTGTCCTTCGCCGATGAGTGTAACGGTGATCGGCCCGCTAACGAGCCGCACCGCCTCGATGATCGTCTCCACGCCGTGCAGCGGAAGGTAGGTACCGTAGAAGAGAACCCGCATCGGCCCGTCCCCACCGCGAGGCGGCCTCTCGGTGAACAGCTCGTCATCGTACCCGATATGGAGTGTCCTGATCCTGTCGGGATGGATGTGGTACTGTTCGCCGAAGAAAGCGGCATGCGCCTCGGTATCGGTCAATACGAGGTCGGGGAGACGGAACGATACCCGATCGATGTTCCTGTTATGCCACGACTGCATCGATCCATCGGCCACGTCCCCCCTGTCGAGCACCTTCGTCTCGTATCGCGATACGAGTGGATCGAAGACGCAGCGCTGGCCGGCGAAGCGCGCAAGCAGCCAGGCAAGGGGCACATCCTTGTGTCTGAAATCGGGGATGAAGAGTATCGGACCGTCTCTACCGTTTTTCAGGTACCGCCACACGAGAACGGGATAGCGCTTGAAGATCTTCCACTTGACGTTCGCCCGGCACTCGGCCACGGTGAAACCGTTTCTCTCGAGCCCCTTGCGGATAATCGCATTGCGTGGATAGCCCGGATCGTACCCGCCGAAAAAGACCAGACGGCCTTCGGTCTCGGTTCCCTGCCGCATTCCGTGCCCCATACCTGTATCAATGCTCCCGCTGCGCGTTCCGTACCATCGTCATCTCACACAGCATCGCGTACTTGAAGAAAACGCTCGCCGCGGCCATCATGCAAAGCAGCAGGCCGGCCCGGCCATCGAGAAATCCCCGCTGCAGCATATACATCCTGAAAAAACGCGCGATCGGATGCGTGACGACCGCGGGGAACCATCCTTTGCCGCGGCGGAGAAGCTCCCCCGCGCCCCGCCGGCTGTAGCTCTTCATTCGCTCTATGTAATCGGCCATGTCGCGGTAGGATCGATGGTCGATGTAGGATGAACAGGCGGCGGTGCGGCCATCGAGCTCGAGCCGTTCGTGCACGGCGACCTCCGGATAGCGCCCCCTTCCCCTGCGAAAAAGCCGCAGCACGTAATCGCTCTGCCAGCCACAGTAGCGAATTCGTTTGCCGAAGAAATAGTTGCGCCGCCGTAGCATGTAACCGTCGGCGCGAGGATT
>CBFCXB010000625.1:0-1523 GCA_965601905.1 uncultured bacterium
TCATCGTGGCCGACGAGCCGGTTTCGGCACTCGACGTATCCGTGCGGGCGCAGAGCAGCAATCTTGTCCGAGACCTTCAGACCGAGATGGGGCTCACCTACCTCTTCATCGCGCACGATCTCGGAGTGGTCGAGCATGTGAGCGATACCGTCGCGGTGATGTACCTCGGCCGGATCGTCGAAAAGGCACCGGCGCGCGAGCTCTTCTCGGAGCCGCTGCACCCGTATACGCAGGGGCTTCTCGCCTCGATACCCCGGCCCGAGCCGGGCGGCCCGCGGATCAGGGCCGCGATACGCGGCGATGTGCCGAGCCCGATGAATGCCCCACCGGGCTGCGCGTTCCACACGAGGTGTCCCCATGTCATGCCGCACTGCCGGAGCGAGGCGCCCCGTCTCGTCGAGATCGCCCCGGATCGCGCGGTGAGCTGCTGGCTGCATGCGGGCGCCGGGACGCCTTCGTAATCCCCCCCGGCTGCAAGCGGCGCTTCTCCATGCGGGTGAACGACGTTGGGAGGTGAGGACGCCTCCTCGTCTTTCCTACCGGCCGAACCGCCGTTACGGTGCGGACCCGCATGCCGGGTGGTGTGGGAGGGGCAGCCGGGGCTAGCCCGGCTCCCCTATCCCGATTGCCTTGCCCCTTTACCGTCGCTGCGGTGCCTCGAATCCGATGCAGGGATCCTCGCGCGGGTGAGCGGAATATCGTACCGGGGAAGGCATACTGTTCGTGATTGATCTCTCGCGGTGCGATGGATTACGATGGCAAGTATCGGAGGGCCCGGTATGCGTCATCGATTCCGCGGATGCCGCCTCGGCCTCGCCTGCGGCGATGCTCGTGCCGGCCCTCGGCCTCGCCTGCGGCGATGCGCTCATGAGACGCATGAATCGAGGAGGTGGCGTGAATACGGATGATGCTGCTTATTTCCGGGAGTGGGTTCGCACGTATATCGACGGATTCTACACCGATGACGAGTACGTGAACATGAACGTGAAGCTCAAGGAGGATCACACCCGCCGCGTCTGCGAGAATATCGAGGCGATCGGCGCCGAGCTCGATCTCTCACCCGGCGCGCTCCTCATCGCGGAGGTGACCGGCCTCTTTCACGACATCGGACGCTTCGAGCAGTTCAGGAAACACCGGACGTTCAATGACGCCCGCTCCGAGAACCACGCCCTGCTCGCCGTCCTCATACTCGAAGGGAACAGGCTGCTCGCCCGGTTGCCGGAGGATGAACGGGAGATCATCTCGCGCTCCGTCCGCTATCACAACATGCACTCGCTCCCGCTCGAAGAATCGCCCGATGAGCTCTTCCACGCGAAGCTCTTGCGCGACGCCGACAAGCTCGACATCTTCTTCATCGTGACCGGCTACTACACGAAGCGCCGCCATACGGCGAATCCGGCGGTCGAGCTTGACCTTCCCGACACGCCGAAATACTCGCCGCGGATCATCGAGGACATCATGAACGGGAAGTGCACCGACGGGAGCAATCTCGGAACGTACAATGACATGAAGCTGTTCGAGCT
>CBFCXB010000626.1:0-1516 GCA_965601905.1 uncultured bacterium
GTTGCAGCGGCTGCGCTTCGGGGCAGATCGGCATGGTCGGCACCGGGGAGGTTCAGCTCAGCACCTCGAACCGGAACTTCGCCGGCAAGCAGGGCAAGGGGGACACCTACCTTGTGAGCCCCGCCGTTCTGGCGGCATCCGTCGTGAAGGGCGAGATCACGTCCCCCGAGGATATCGCCGCGAAGCTCATCGATTTCCTCCCGGACGAGAATTCTTCATCGGCACCGGAGCTCAGCTTCATCTCGTGGCGCGTGGCAGCGGAAGGATCGACCCGGTCGGATGCCCCCAAGCCGAAGGCAGGTGTGGAGAAGGAACCGTGTCCGACGGTTATCGAGGGAAGGTCGCGCCTCATCACGGTGCCCGATGGCGCATTGATGAACGATATCGACACCGACATGATCTTCCACAACAAGTACCTATCGATCACGGAGATCGAGAAGATGGGAGAACATACCTTCGAGACGCTCGCCGGTTACGAATCGTTCGCCGGGAGCGTGAAATCCGGCGACATCATCGTTGCGGGATCGAACTTCGGTTGCGGCTCATCACGACAGCAGGCGGTCGACTGCTTTCTCTCGCTCGGTGTATCGATCGTGCTGACCGAGTCGACCGGCGCCATCTACAAGCGCAATATCATTAACTCCGGATTTCCATTCCTCGAGGTGCCCGATCTGTCAAACGCGGGCATAGAGGAGGGAGAGAACATCGCCATAGATTTCGAGAAGGGGACGATCACACGTGCGAACGGTAACGTGATCATGGCGACGCCGCCGACATCGGTGCAGCTCGACATCCGCCGGGCCGGGGGGCTGTTCGCCTACTGCGGGGAGTGTGATTGAGATGGGCAAGACAATGATAGAGAAGATACTCGCCCGCGCATCCGGCGGCGGCGAGGTGGCGGTGGGCGAGATCGTGTTTGTAAAACCCCACCGGATACTCTCGCATGACAACTCGGCGGCGATACTGAAGATCTTCGAAAAGATGGGGGGGGAGAAGGTCTGGGATCCCGATCGCATATTCATTGCACTCGACCATGCGGTTCCGCCTCCCGATTCGGGAAAAGCGAACAATCACAAGATGATTCGCGATTTCGTCGCGAAACAGGGTATCAGGCACTTTTACGACTGTGGCGTCGGGATCTGTCACCAGGTGCTCCCCGAGTACGGTCACGTCGTTCCGGGAGTCGTCGTGTTCGGGTCCGATTCGCACACGACAACGCACGGCGCGCTCGGGGCGGCCGGTATTCCGATCGGAAGGACCGAGACGGCGAGTGTCTGGGCCCTGGGGGAGACATGGCTGCGCGTACCGCCGACGATCAGGATCGTGCTGGAAGGAACACTGCGTAATGACGTCGCGCCGAAGGATGTCATTCTCTTTCTACTCGGGCAGCTCACCGCCGAGGGTGCGACGTACAAGGCGGTTGAGTTCCATGGACCGGTCGCGCGGGAAATGGGTGTCGGCGGTCGCATGACCCTCTGCAACATGGCCGCCGAGATGGGAGCGAAGGCCGGTATGG
>CBFCXB010000627.1:0-1515 GCA_965601905.1 uncultured bacterium
CCGATAGGATCTCGATGAACGGCTCGAACGATTCCTCGGGGAAACCATCGAATCGATTGATGCCCCGAGCGATCAGCGAACAGATCGCGATACGCTCACGTGCGCTGAAAATCGGCACCGAGTATACCGATATCCCCTCTTTCCCACCGGCGGTGCCGTGGTGAGTCCGCTCCCTCTCCAGAACCACCCGGTGGTATCCCGAGCCCCGCGGGATACGTATCGCCTCGTACACCGCTTCATCCGTGATCTCCGGCACCCTTCTTGTGACATACACGGTTCGCTCCGCCGGAATATCGAGGGCACAGCTATCGATACCGAGCATTTCCCCGAGGACCTCATCCAATCCCTTGAGGGCCGACCGGATGGTCCGCGGGGAACGTCGCCGCACCTCACCGAGGATACGCGTGAAATCGATCATACTATCCATCTTGATTGTTTTGTTGCCGTTCATTTCGTCAATACGTGCCGAGATTCCAGCCAGGTTCGCCGAAAGAAAAAAATCGCAACTTATATGCCATGGTGTCGGGAATTGGAATGATCACGCCTTAATTGTATCGAGGCGCGCGTGAAACGAGCGTAACTTGTATTATGATAATATATTATACATGATCTTCGAAGCGTTTTCCCGGTCCATTCGGGAGAATGCGTCATGGAGGAGGGGAAATACGTAGTACCTGTGGTAAATTACCTTGCATCTTCGCCGCGCCTATATGCACGGTAATCGTCGCTTTCAGCACGACTTATGGCGTCCGGGGAGTTCATCCGCCTCGGGCGCCGCCGTACCCGCCGGGGAAACGCCTCCGCCACTTGTATGCATCCCGTATGATCATCTCGATGTCCGGATAGGAACGCTCCCAGCCGAGCAGTTCCTCGGCCTTGGCGGACGAGGCCACGAGGACCGCGGGATCGCCGGTGCGCCTCTCACCGACACGATGCGGTACCGTACGCCCCATCACCGCCTCAGCGGCATTCACCACCTCGCGGACGGAGAATCCGCGTCCGTTCCCCAGATTGAGTGCACCGGTCAGCCCCCCGACAAGTTTATCAAGACCGAGCAGGTGTGCCGAAGCGAGATCCTTGACATGAATGTAATCCCTGATGCAGGTGCCGTCGGGGGTCCGGTAATCGTCACCGTAAATGACGAGCTCCGGCCTTGTCTCCAGGGCGGCGTCGATGACGAGCGGAATCAGGTGTGTTTCGGGATTATGATCCTCGCCGAACCGCTCACTGGCCGCGGCGGCGTTGAAGTACCGGAGCGACAGGAATTTCAGTCCCCATGCCGCGTGGCAATCCTCGAGCAGCCGTTCGACGGCGAGCTTGGTGTTGCCGTATGCGTTGACCGGTTTCAGCAGGGCGTCTTCCGTTATCGGAATCGACGCGGGTTCACCGTACACGGCCGCCGTCGAAGAGAACAGAAAATAACCGACACCGGCCTTCTTCATGGCGTCGAGGAGAGAAACGGCGCCGGCGATATTGTTATGGTAATATTTCAGGGGACGCTTCACCGATTCCCCG
>CBFCXB010000628.1:0-1511 GCA_965601905.1 uncultured bacterium
TCTATCGGGGTGCAGATGACGTCGAGATCGCAGTCGACCTTGGCGATCGTCTACTCGAGATCGGCCACCTGCTCCTCGCCGTACCCCATGGCGGGCAGCAGCCGTCCGATCTCCGGGTACCTCTCGAAGGTACGCTGTATCTTGCCCGTCGCGAAGGGGCGTGGATCGATGATCTCGGCTGCCTGGAATTTTCGGGCCGCCATCACGGCCGCCCCGTACTTCATGCCGCCGTGCGTCAGGGTCGGCCCGTCCTCGACGCAGAGAGCCCGCTTGCCGCTGATCATTTCACCGTTCTCGACGCTCAGCGGTGAGGCGGCATCGATCACGAGGGCCTTCGGATTCAAAGTGCCGATGTTCCGCCGCACCTCCTGGATCCCCGCCAGATCCGCCGTATCGATCTTGTTGATGACCACACAATCTGCCATGAGGAGATTGGTCATACCGGGGTAATAGATGAGCTCGTGTCCGGGGCGGTGCGGATCGACGACGACGATATGTAGATCGCTCCGGTAGAAAGAGGTGTCGTTGTTCCCGCCGTCCCAGAGGATGATATCGGCCTCCTTCTCGGCCTCGCGCAGTATCGCCTCGTAATCGACCCCGGCATATACGACGACGCCGCGAACGATATGGGGCTCGTACTCCTCGATCTCCTCGATCGTGCATTTGTGTTTCTTGAGATCCTCCAGTGTGGCGAAACGCTGAACCCGCTGCTCTGTCAGATCGCCATATGGCATCGGGTGTCGTATCGCCACCACCTTCTTCCCCGCATTGATCAGGAGCTCGGCGACGCGCCGGGTTGTCTGGCTCTTCCCGCACCCCGTCCGTACCGCGCAGATCGAAACAACGGGCTTGGTGCTCTCGACCATGGTCGGCCCGGCGCCGGCGAGGGTGAAGTGCGCACCGCAGGCGCTTACACGTTGCGCCTTCTCCATCACGTACTGATTCGAAACATCGCTGTAGGAAAAGACAACCTCGTCGACCTTCTCGTTCCGTATGAGCTCCTCCAACTCCTCCTCGGGTACGATGGGGATCCCTTCGGGATAGCGGTCGCCGGCGAGTTCCGCCGGATACCTGCGTCCATCGATATCCGGTATCTGGGTGGCGGTGAACGCCACCACCCACACGGAATCGTTTCCGCGATACAGCACGTTGAAGTTGTGAAAATCCCTCCCCGCGGCACCCATGATTACGATTCGTTTCTGTTCCTGTCCCATAACGCTTTCACTTACCTCCGGACGTTGATGCTTGTACAAATTTTCACGCGCATGTATGCGCCGCCGCCAGAGGCGGCATGGCGTGCGCCTACCCGCGCATCTTCTCGATGAAATCGCTGGTTGAATACCCTTTCATCATCTCTACTCGTACCACCTTCCCTCCCGATTCCTCGACAAAGTCGGCGCCGACGATTTCTCTCCGTTCATACTCGGCGCCCTTGACGAGCACATCGGGCTCGAGCGCTTGGATCGTCTCGAGCGGTGTGTCCTCCTCGAATATCGTAACGTAGTCGACCG
>CBFCXB010000629.1:0-1507 GCA_965601905.1 uncultured bacterium
AGTTCCGGGTCGGCCTCTGCAAGCTGCGCCAGAGTCACCTCCGGCCGCCGGAGGGGCGAACCGGATACGAGGATGGCACGGTAACGGGGAGGTATATTTGAAGTGAAGGATAAAAGAACTGTGTGTAGAATATGCGGCCGGGCGGCCGGTGACGAGAATACCTTCACGATCGACGGGAAGACGGTCTGCACGCATTGCCTGTTCGGTGATGTGGAGCCCGTTACGATCTATCCGATCGGAACGGTACGGCGCGACGCGGCTCCCGGCGCGCCGGATACGGCGAGCACCGATGAGCTGTGCCGGATCGAGCTGCATCCCGGCCAGCGCTCCTTTCTCTACGGGCTCGATGCGGAATCGCGGCTCACCGTGGTCTATTACCTCCACAGGGCGGGACCCGTGAAAACGGTTTTCTCCCGCAAGCTCGATGGGAAGCAGGTGGGGGTTTTTGCCTCCCGCACTCCCCATCGGACCAGCCGGATCGCCATACAGGACGTGGATCTCATTGCGGTCGAGGATACGACGCTGCATGTCCGGGGCCTCGATGCAGTTGATGGCAGCCCCGTGCTCGATATCAAACTGTCGGTGACCCCGAAGACTTCCTGAATGCCCGCCGGCCGTGCGGAGACCGCCCGACTCGACGGCTGTGCCGGTAGCCTTCCCCAATATCATGATTGCAATCGATTTGTACCCGATGTGCTGTGTATCAGACGCCGCACCGGTGCATCTGCGGCGCCGGTCCCTCGGGCGGGAGGGAAGGACGCCGGCTCATCAGGTGGGAGAGAAGGATGTGGGTTCCATGAGTTCAAATCATCGATACATCGCGGCGGCGATCGCACTCGTGCTTTGTTGTATCTCCATCATGACGATCATCGCCGGGTGCGCTCAGCAAGAACACCGGCGGCGCGACGAGCCGGGCGTGGTCGCTCGCCGAATTCATATCCGTGTTCCTCACCGAACTCGGCAGCGAATAATATCCATATTGCATGGATCCATCCGACGTGATAGGTTCGTTTCCTACGTTCCGTGCCGACGGCCGCCGGCACGTTCCCGTATCCGCGATGAGGGGTGGTGTGGAGGTAAGTGCTATGTATTCAGATGATTCGCGGGTGTGGCTCGAGATTCTTTCCGTCAGGGGTATCACATCGAACCGCTGGGTGCGCGTGTCCAAGATGATTCCGTCCCGGCGCATCCTGGAGATGCTGGGCAGCGCAGCCGGCAGGCGCGAACTCGCCGGGCGCATCGGGCGCGATGTGCCGTCCCCCGACCGCCAATTTCTCGAGAAACAGCGTGCGCTCCTCGAGGCGGGCGCCAGCTCGCTCGTTTCTATATCCGACCGGCCGTACCCGTCGCTCCTCAGGGA
This sequence comes from uncultured bacterium, assembly GCA_965601905.1. Taxonomy (GTDB): domain Bacteria; phylum Krumholzibacteriota; class Krumholzibacteriia; order Krumholzibacteriales; family Krumholzibacteriaceae; genus DATKWS01. Next base: position 1,361 of record CBFCXB010000629.1, read on the forward strand.
GATCGCCGCCCCGCCGCCGCTCCTCTTCTACCGTGGAAACCTCGCAGTGTGCGATAGGCCGTCGATCACGATCGTCGGATCGCGGGCGGCGAGCAGGCGGGGACTTTTCACGGCGAGGAGCTTCGGCTACGAGCTCTCGCGGCGCGA
>CBFCXB010000630.1:0-1505 GCA_965601905.1 uncultured bacterium
GCCGTTCTTCCTGATCACCTTGCGCACGGGGCAGCCGAAGTTTATGTCGATCCATGCGGGACCGCCGGCCGCGACCATCGATGCGGCGTGCGCCATCGTCGCGGGGTCGACGCCGAAAAGCTGTACACCGAGCGGCGCCTCGCCGTCGAGCCTGCGGAGCAGGGCCCACGTTCTCGCACCGTCCCGTACGAGACCGTCCGCGCTCACCATCTCGGTGACCGCGAAATCCGCGCCGAACGAGGCGCACGAGAGGCGAAACGGCGCATCGGAGTAACCGGCCATCGGGGCCAGACCGACGAGTGTCCGCGCCGGGGTATTTGCCCTCACATTCCGGAAAAGTTCGCGCACCGTCGCTCCTCACGTGCTCCGGGGAAACCATCTACGCGCACACCTGCACCTCAGGCGCGTTGAAAACATAATACGGCACGGATAGTGAATGTGCAAGGTCGTCATTGCCCCGCGCCGCTGAGAGATCTTCATTGCCCCGCGCCGGGAAACGGCCGGTCCCCTACCGCGTCCACTGCGCGGAAGCCGTAACGTTTGACTCCCGGCTGTTTTTATCCTATGGTACTGGTACGGAAACCGGAGGGAACCCTGGAGAGGTGCAAGGCGGCAGATGCGACTCAAGAAGAAGACCACCATTACAGAGATCGCGATCGACATCGGCACACACCATCCTGTCAGCGCCGATCTTTACACCTGCACGGCGCAACGGGCCCTGCCGCTCGTTATCATATGCCACGGATTTCTGGGATACAAGCGGTGGGGATTCTTCCCGTACCTCTCGGAGTGCCTCGCCGCATCAGGGCTGCACGTGCTCACCGTGAGCTTCTCGATGAACGGCATCGACGACGAAACGGGATCGATCACCCGCCCGGAGGATTTCGCGCACAATACGGTGAGCCGCGAGGTCGACGACCTCCTGCATGTACACCGGTACGTTCGCAGCGGCCGGCTTCCGGTCGACATCGATGAGACGGGCGGTTGGGGACTCTACGGGTACAGCCGCGGCGCCGCGGTGGCGCTGATCGTCGCGGCCCGTTTCGAGGGAATAGAGACGCTCGTGACATGGGCCACACCGTCACGCCTCGACCGTTACTCCCCACGGCGCAAGGAGCAATGGAAGCGTGATGGAGCACTGGTTTTCCGGGACAGCCGCGCCGCCGCACCCCTCAGGCTCGACTACTCGTACTACGAGGACATCGCGAACAACTGGGGGGAGCTCGATCTCCCCGAACTGGTATCGACGTTCCGTATCCCCCATCTCATGGTCCATTGCGAGCGTGACGCAGCGGTCACGCTGGGCGAAACGACGGGGCTGATGCATTCCAACAGCAGGGATAACGTGCAGCTCCGGATAGTCAAGGGGTGCGGGCACTCGTTCGGTATCACGCATCCGATGGACCGGGCGAGCGATCAACTCAAGCAGGCAGTCTCCCTGACCCGGGATTGGTTTGCACGGACGCTCCACGGCAAGGAGAGGAGTCGAACACATGCGTCGTAGA